>JASJDS010000085.1 GCA_030065055.1 Calothrix sp. MO_192.B10 | reverse complement strand
TGTATTCTGTAGAGGCGAAGCATTCGGGCAATGATTTATGGCGATCGCACAATATTTCTATCTGAATGCTTCGCCTTTGCCAAAGGTTTTCTGGTTATTCACAAGATACAACATTTGTCAATAATAAATACTTGACCGACGCTCTAGGGCGTGTTTTCAAACCCCAAAATCCCTCACCTCTTAGCCCGGAGGCTACACGAGCAAAGCCCACGATTAGGTGGGCTAAAAACCTTGATTTTCCGCAGTCCGCGTAGGCGGACTTAGTACGACAAGCCGCACCATGCGCGGGTGACGGCGAGTTTGAAAACAGTTCCTAGCCTCCACAGCAGCTGAAAACGGCATTCTCCCTGTTTCTCTTGGTCAAATCTGGAAAAAAACAGTGGGAACCCTAGATTTGTGGTTCCCAGACGGGTAAAATTACAAGTAATTATGCATCAATCTTTGTTATCTCGTGCAGCACTAATTTTCATTTCAACTACACTCTCGGCTGTGGGTGTTGCTTGTAGTATCAAAGACCAAAAAATAATTACTACTGGCAACCAAGGTCAACCCGTCTCTACCCCTGGGAGTGTATCACAACCTGCTGCTGAGTCAAATCCAGCCCCAACACCTGTAGTAGAAACAAAACCCAGTCCTAATCAAAATATTCCCTTTGAGCCTAGTGCGTTTGAACTTGCTTTAGATAAAGCATCTGGTGCTTTGAGCATTAGTCAATCAGCACAATCAATCGATGATTGGAAATTAGTTGCTAATCAATACCAAGATGCTCTTGCATTGATGCAGAAGGTTACAAAGGATAGTCCCTACTTTGACAGCGCTCAGACCAAAATTAGGGAATATCAACGCCAAATTAAATATGCCCAAGAAAAAACCAAACCTCCTCAACCTCCATCTGTAGTTGTAAATGTGCCCAAAAGGGCAGTGGCTGTCATTCCCCCCCAACCTCAACCAAAGCCAGTCAAATTACCCGTTAAATTACCCCCTGCTTCAACTGCCTCAATTCCGATTCCAGTCCCACCTCCCAATTCAGAACTGTCTTCTACAGAGGTACTCCAGAAGACCGAAAAGCCCCAGAAACCTCAAAAGGTATTTACAGCCCCCATTACAAGGCGTATAGGAGGTACACCCATTATTCAAGTCACCTTTAATGGCAACCGCCAATTTGAGATGATTTTGGATACTGGAGCTAGTGGGACTGTGATTACCCAAAAAATGGCAAAAGCCTTGGGAGTAATACCAGTGGGAACAGCCAAGGCGAATACAGCCAGTGCTAAGGGTGTGGAATTTCCCATTGGCTATGTTAATTCCATTGAAATTGGGGGAGCTAGAGTGAATCGGGTTGCAGTGGCAATTGCTGGCTCGGAATTAGAAACAGGACTGCTCGGACATGACTTTTTTGGCAATTACGATATCACCATCAAGCGTAACAGTGTGGAGTTTCGCCCCCATACAGAATCACCAATTAATTCTGGAGAAAGCGGACTAGCTGTTCCAGTTTTTCCCAAGCCGAGCCACTATGGAGAATCTCCTTAGCTAATTTAATCCCTTGGGTGTGTGACATCAGGGGTACTGCTCCCCCCACCTGTAGGGCTAAGGATGCATTTAATGCCACTACATCCTGTTGAGCTTGGGTTCCTCCACCTTGAAGAACTGCTTTGAGGATTGCCCCATTTTCTGCCACATCTCCACCCTGTAATGCGGTTGTGGGAGCAGGAGTTAACCCTAATTCTGAAGGGTTTAAGGTAGTTAATTTGACTTCACCATCAGCTAAAACGGCGAGATCGGTAATATCTGCCAAACCAGCCTCATCCAGCTTTTCTCGCCCATGCAGTACAATTGCTTTCTGTTTATCTAGTTGTTGTAAAGCCTGGGCGATGGTTCCTAGTAATGTGGGATCGAATACCCCAATAATCTGTCCAGTAGGATTCAGGGGATTTACTAAGGGACCGAGTAAATTAAATATCGTTCTCACCTTCAAGTTTTTCCGTAACTGAGCCACAGATTTGAGGGCGGGATGCCAACCCGGAGCGAATAAAAAGGTGATTCCCACCTCTGAAAGAGCAGTTTGTACTTTTTCGCTACTCGCCCCTAGATTAATGCCTAGAGCTTCTAATACATCGGCACTACCCACACGGCTAGATGCAGAGCGATTGCCATGTTTGGCAACGGGGATGCCATAGGCTGCTGCCACAAATGCTACAGCAGTGGAAATATTAAAGGTGGATGCCCCATCTCCTCCCGTTCCACAGGTATCAATCACAGGGGTTGACAGTACCGGAAGATTAGATAATTGTCCCTGTCCTCCTAGGGATTGAGATTGCAAAACATTCGCCATTCCAGCTAATTCTGTGGCAGAAATTCCTTTGAGTTGTAATGCAATTAATATGGCTCCTGATAGTTCAGGGGAAATGGCATCTTGGAGCCACCCTTGCATCAGTTTCGCAGCTTCATCACAGGAGAGTGATTTTCCTAACAACAGTTTTTGCAATAATTCTTGTTGCCATGGTAAGGATACAGATTCAATACTAGGGCTACTGATGGATTCTTTAATCATTAGTAATATGAATGAGGCTATCTTTTCAGTAATTTTACATTCACCCGAAGAGCAGTTACTCCACTTGGGGAGACATCAAGTAGATTCACTGCTTTATCCCCGTAGTAGCTTACGCTTTTTAATAGCAATCAGTAATTGTACTATTGCCGCATTGATCAAAAAAGAATTATCACATAATTAAGAAATCATTTAAATTCTAAAATTAAACTATTGATATTAATTATTTACAAGTGAAGAAATATTCCCCTAACTAATCTCCGTCTTGTTCAATCAGGACAAGTAGAGTGAAATTATAGGGGGCTTATAATAAATAAATATTCCTAATTATGATACATACACCCCCTGTAATGATCTGGATGGCTCAATGCGACCAATTTTATCATTATTTTAATCAGCTTTGGTTAGAATTTACTGGTCGTAATATGGCACAAGAACAGGGTAATGGTTGGCTTTTTGGGGTGCATCCAGAAGATAGAAATCATTGCCAAAATATATATTTCTCTGCTAGCGATCGCCGAGAAAAATTTCAACGGCAATACAGACTGTTGAGTGCTGAGGGAGAGTATCGCTGGATCTTAGATACTGCTGCTCCTCAGTTTGCTGAAGATGGCAGCTTTACAGGTTATATTGGCTACTGTGTTGATATTACAGAAATTAAAAGTGAAAATATCCAATTAAAAACAGAAATAGCATACCTCAAAGAAGTTAGGGATCAACCACTATATCAAGAAAAAACAGAGTCACAAAATTTATCCGCACAGCATTGGCAAATATTGTTTGTTGATAATGAAGCAGCAAGCAAACTAACTCAGCCAGTATGGGTAGATTCTTGGCAGAAACACCCAACATTAGCACCTTTCGCAACACAACCGGCTAATGTAAATGTTCACGATTTGGAAGAGAAAACAGACCATGAAGGTAGAGAGAACCGAGAGCAGACACAATTATTGATCCAGCAATTACAAAGTAAAATACCTGTAAAGGTCGATCAACATCAAACCTTAATCTCAGTGATGGAAAATATTACTGATTTTATTGCCATATCTTGCTTGTCAGGAAAACTATTATTTTTGAATTCTGGGGGAATAAAGCTAGTAGGTTTAGCAAGTGGAGAGCAGATAGAAAGTAAAAAATTATCTGATTTCCTATGTTCGGAAGATGTTGAGCTATTTCACAATGAAATTTTACCTGTGGCGATCGCTACAGGTCATTGGCAAGGTGAATTATACTTACAAAATTGGTCTACAGGTAAAGAAATTTCCGTAGCATACCATTTATTTGCGATCGCTAATCCCCAGACTAACGAACCAACCAATTTAGCGGTGATTGCTAGGGATCTCACAGAACAAAAAAATACAGAAGAATCCTTCCATCAAGTAGATGCCCAGTACCGTCGTTTAATTAGAACCTCCGCAGAACGGACTAAAGCCATTCTGAATATTTTGACTGCCAAAGCTACAGCAGAACTACAGCGTCAGCGTACAGAAGAAGCCTTACGCAAATCAGAAAAACAATTTAGAGAGGTGGCTTCTAAAGAGGCTTTACTTAATTGTCTGGCTAGTCAAATTCGTGCTTCCCTAGATATTAATGACATTTTAGAAACTGCTGTCCAACAAATTCGCCGCTTGTTAAAAACAGATCGCTGTTATTTCGTTTGGTACAGACAACATGGCGACACACCCCACTGGGAAATTGTCAACGAAGCGAAAAATCCCGATTTAGACAGTTTACTAGATCTTGTTGGCAGTAATCAGCAAATTGAATTAATTTCCCAAAAGATATTAGATCAAGATGTGATTCGCGTTGATGATGTCCAAACCATGTCAGAGCCTCAGGAGCGAGAATCATTCTTGTCCCTGGGCTTTACAGCTTTCTTATCCCTGCCAATACATACTCAATCTGGGGAAATTGGAGCCTTTGGTTGTGTCAATTCTACTAGCTCTCGACCTTGGCAAGATAGTGAAATTTCATTACTCCTAGCAGCAGCAGATCAAGTAGCGATCGCTATTAACCAAGCAGAACTCTACAAACAAAGTCGAACTGCGGCTCAACTAGCCCAAGAAAAAGCACAAACACTTGAGAAAACCCTCAAAGAACTACAAGCCACCCAAGCTCAGTTGATTCAAAGCGAAAAAATGTCTAGTTTGGGACAATTAGTGGCTGGTATTGCCCATGAAATCAATAATCCTGTCAACTTTATTCATGGAAATATTAATCACGCTAGTCAAGTGACTCAAGATTTACTGGGCTTAGTAAAAATGTACCAAGAATATTATCCAGACCCAGTACCAGAAATTGAATCAGAAATTGAGGCGGTTGATTTGGAATTTATTTGCGATGATTTACCCAAACTCCTCACTTCCATGAGAATGGGTACAGATCGCATTCGCCAGATTGTTCTCTCTTTACGTAATTTTTCCCGTCTCGATCAAGCTGAGATGAAGGCTGTGAATATCCATGAAGGCATTGATAGTACTTTGTTACTATTACAAAATCGCCTCAAAGCCCAACCCGAACGCATGGAGATTCAAGTTATTAAAGAATATGGGGATCTGCCATTGGTGCAGTGCTATGCAGGACAGTTGAATCAAGTATTTATGAACTTACTAGCAAATGCGATTGATTCCCTAGAAGAGTTGATGGAGAATCCCCAGCAGTCGAATAATCCTTCATTATTAGCGGTCAAAAATTTTCAAGAATTTGTACCTCAGATACGGATTATTACTGAGGCAAAAGACCAGCTAGCCTTAATTCGCATAGCTGATAATGGTTTGGGAATGACAGCAGAAGTCAAACAACGCCTATTCGATCCGTTTTATACCACTAAACCAGTAGGTAAAGGTACTGGTATGGGCTTATCCATCAGTTACAGCATTATTGTGGAAAAGCATAGGGGTCAATTACAATGCATATCTGAACCTGGGAAAGGGGCAGAATTTGTCATCGCTATCCCTTTAGAGCAAAAAATATCAAGTTAATAATTCTAAATTCTTCATTCTAAATTCTAAATTCCCTATAATCTTACTGATATCGTCATATCGTCACATCATAATTTTTACCTATTTCAGCAGATGTAGAGACGTGAAATTTTACGTCTCTACTTTGAGTGCGTTTTCGGTAAATCTAAAATTAATGGATGGATTTTGTATTGAATTAGTCCCACTGTTGTTGATAATTAAATGAACATTCAATATTCATCAAGCAACATTTTTTCATAAATTTATTTTAAATAAATTTGACATAAGGGTGAGCAATGGTATTGGCGGGAATTAGAATTATTTTGGTGGAGCCTGCGGGTTCTCGGAATGTGGGTTCTATTGCTAGGGTGATGAAAAATTTTGGTTTACATCATTTAATATTGGTGAACCCCCAATGCTCCTGCTTAGGTGCAGAGGCGAAACAAATGGCGGTTCATGCCCAAGATGTGCTGGAATCGGCAGTAGTGGTGGCAAAATTAACGGATGCTTTACAAGGATGTAAGCGAGCGATCGCTACTACGGCTCGTCCCCGCGATTGGGACATTCCCCTAGAACATCCTAGTATAGCACTCCCTTGGCTCCTAGAACCGGCAGCACAACCAGCAGCACTTATTTTTGGTAGGGAAGATAGTGGTTTAACTAATGAAGAATTAAATTATGCCCAGCGATTTATTCGCATTCCCAGTAATCCAGAATATCCATCTTTGAATTTAGCTGCTGCTGTGGGCATTTGCTGCTATCAACTGGGAGAAAGCCTGGAATCTTTTTCCCCAGAAGACAATAGCTCCCAGGAATCCCCAAAAACAGACTTAGCTCCTTTGGAAGTTGTCGAAGCCTATCATCAGCAGTTAGAATCCTTACTACTAAAAATTGGTTATCTGTATCCCCATACAGCCCCTAGTCGCATGGAGAAATTTCGACAAATGTATCATCGTACTCAGTTACAAAATCGGGAAGTAGCAATGTTACGAGGGGTACTGCGACAGATGGAATGGGCGCTCTCCCATCAGGTGGAGGAGGGAAGGAGTGAGGGAGTGATGGAGTGATGGAGTGAGGGAGGGAAGGAGTAGGGGCGGGGTTTCCCCGCCCGGAGTGAAGGAGGGAAGGAGGTATTGTTATTATTGGTTGTGGACAAAATATTGTATAGAAGCCATTTGGTATCTTTTCTTGACATGCAAAGGTTTTAGGAAAGCGGTTTTAACTAGCCTAGTAACTATGGGGGTTCAAGAGACCGAAAAATAATGATAAATGACTGCAAGAATCATGAAACCCAGATGGGTATTGGACTTGTACGTTGGTAAATAGATCCCAAATGAGTTCTATATGAGAGACTAACTTGAAGTTATGGCTCAATCCAAAATCCAAATGTTTTAAACCAAATTTCAAAATCTAACTTGAGATAGATGAGTTAATTACTATCGTAGTGTTGACAGTAACTAAATGTACCGATAAATTTTCAGTACCAGGTATCTTCAAAAAGTACCTGCTGGTTCAGGAGTTTGTAAGCATAGCAGTCGAGTGGGTTACAAGGAGCAGCGGTGTCAGATTCTAGTTACAAATTAACAGCTTCCTCTCGGCGTAAATCCCCTAACCGCCGACTAGTTCGCCGTCCCGTGAAACAAACCAGCAATAATAGAGTAAATCATCAAGGGAATAGAAGGACTCAGGGGGGGGTGGTTGTCAAAGCACCAAAACCTAAACAAGTTCGTCCCGTTTCTGGTAATGCCAGTAATGCCAGAAAACAAGGGAGAGCATTAGTACCAGTAACAAAGCCATCTACACCCAGGGTAAAAAGGAGAGCTGCTCCGTTGCAACCTGGAACGGGTAAGCTGACAACTGTCAGGGTGAGAAAACAAAAAGTATCTCGGAAAGTCAGAGCATCCCGTAAAACCCGCTTAAAGCCTATGGCAAGAACCATTCTCTATGCCTTGAGGTTATTGATTGTGGGAGTGGGTATTGGGGCAATTATGGGCACTGTGTTATCTGTCTTAGACCCTGCTAATCGCATCACCCCAGCAGGAACATCATCCAATAACACTCAATTAAGACAAGCACAGTCACAACCCACTGCCAATTCCATTCATGGTGCTGGATTGTTTCTATCCCAAGAAATATCTCCCTTAAAGTCTACAGTCACAAATCTGGTGACTAGTAACACCAATCTCACACCAGGGATATTCTTGGTTGATTTAGATAATGGTAGTTATGTAGATATTAATGCTGCTGCCTCTTTTCCTGCTGCTAGCACGATTAAAATCCCCATTTTAGTTGCCTTTTTCCAGGATGTAGATACTGGTAAAATTCGTTTGGATGAATCACTAACTCTACAACCAGAAATGATTGCCGGGGGTTCTGGTGATATGAAGTCCAAAAAGCCAGGAACTCAGTTTACTGCCTTGGAAGTTGCCACCAAAATGATGATTATCAGTGATAATACGGCAACTAATATGCTGATTGAACGCATGGGTGGTATGGAGATGCTGAATCAGCGTTTCCGCAGTTGGGGTTTGAGAACTACAGCCATTCGTAACCTATTGCCCGATTTGGAAGGGACTAATACCACCAGTCCCAAAGAATTGGCGAGTTTGATGTCAATGGTGAGTAAAGGCAATTTAGTGAGTATGCGATCGCGCGATCGTATACTAGATATTATGCGACGTAATACCAGAAACCACTTATTACCAAAGGGTTTAGGTAAAGGAGCTACCATTGCCCATAAAACTGGTGATATTGGCTCTACCTTAGCAGACGCGGGATTAGTGGATTTACCCACAGGTAAACGCTATTTAGCAGCGGTAATGGTACAGCGTCCCCATAATGATCCCAGTGCAGAAACACTGATTCAATCAATTTCTCGTGCAGCTTACCAACAGTTTAGTCAAGCAAATCCCATGCCTCATAGTGGCTATCCATCGCCAGTAATTGCTCCTGGTGTTCCCAATGGGATGAATCAGACTTTACCAAGTAATGGTTATCCATCATCAGCAGTCCCTGGTGTTCCCAATGGTTATCCTGCACCAGCCATGAATCCTCAGTACTATCCTTATCGCAGATAAATATATCTCTACAGTTCATGACCAAATAGTAATCGGTATCAAGCCCCCAAATTCTATTTGTGGAAAAGGAAGAATTTTCCCCTACCCAAGTCCCTCGATTCATCAATGGGGGAAATGGTAACTGATAACTGATAACTGATAACTGATAACTGAAATGACATCTACTACCCCTACCATCCAATTTTTCGCTGGCGTTGCTGAAGATTTAACCAATGTCAGCTTGCGAAAGAATCCGCAAACGGGAAAACGGATTGTCGTGATGATATTCGAGCCCATTAAAGCATTGGAAGGGTTTAAAAGCTTCACCAAACAATCCTTAAATTCCATGCTGTTAACCGATGAAGAAGGGGAAATTCAGGTAACTCCCACCTCTACCAAGTTTATGTTTGGTGGTGATGAAGGCGATGAGCTGCGACAGGTAGAGTGCAAGGTGGAAATTGAACAAGACGAACATTGGGAACGCTTTATGCGATTTATGCATCGTTATGCAGATGCCAATGGTATGGCTTATAAGGAGGGAGGGAGTGAAGGAGTGATGGAGTGATGGAGTAGGGGCGGGGTTTCCCCGCCCGGAGTGAAACCCAACAAAAAGATGATTGTGTTGGGTTTTGTACTTCAACCCAATCTACAAATCGCTACAAATCGCTATTTTATGATAAGTAATCATCATTCACATCCAACCCTGACAACTGATAACTGATAACTTGCAGCATTCTCAATTAGCCCAAATGTCCGCCTAGGAATAAATTCCCAGGCTCAAAGACAAAGTCTGATAAATCAGACTGGGAAAGGCAGGAGAGCGCGTTACCCTACGGGAACGCCTTCGGCGTACAATGTGCTTGGTTTATTAGTAGGTTGGGCTGAGTAACGAAACCCAACAACCAAAAACCTTGGTATTGTTGGGTTACGCTATGCTCCACCCAACCTACATTATTTTTATTTTTCCAGAGTGACAAAAAAGGGATAAGTAGGGGTGCAAGCCTTGCACCCTGGAGGGAAGGAGGGAAGGAGTAGGGGCGGGGTTTCCCCGCCCGGAGTAAAACCCAACAAAAGGCGGATTGTGTTGGGTTTTGTCCCTCAACCCAACCTACAAATCGCTATTTTATGATAAGTGATCATCATTCACATCTAACCATGACAACTGATAACTGAAATGGCCTCTTCCTACTTCCGTCCTAGTGTTGATGCAATGACTGGATATACTCCAGGGGAACAACCCAAGCCGGGAACCAAAATCATTAAACTCAACACCAACGAAAATCCCTATCCACCTTCACCCAAAGCACTGGAAGTATTGCGTACATTGGATAGTGAGTGGTTGCGACGTTACCCCAGCCCCTATGCAGATGATTTTCGTCATAGCATTAGTAAAGTATTTGGCATTCCCCACGATTGGATAATTGTCGGGAATGGTAGCGATGAAATTTTAAATGTAGTTATTCGTGCTTGCACTGAAGTTAAACGTAAAATAGTTTATCCAACACCTACTTACGTTTTATACCGAACCCTCGCCGAAATGCAACCAGCTCAGGCATTAGAAGTACCCTACGGCAATGATTTTGCTTTACCAATTGAACAATTAGTTAACGCCCAAGGTGCAGTTACATTTATTGCTTCTCCCAATAGTCCATCGGGACATACAATCCCTATCAATGATTTACGTCAATTAGCAACACAGTTATCTGGTGTTTTATTGATTGACGAAGCCTACGTTGATTTTGCAGAGGAAAGTGCGTTACCACTGGTGAAGGAATTCCCCAATATAATAGTGTTACGCACCCTTTCCAAAGGTTACTCTTTAGCTGGTTTGCGTTTAGGTTTTGCGATCGCTAATCCCCAATTATTATCAGGCTTATTTAAAGTTAAAGATAGTTATAACATAGATGCGATCGCTTGTGCGGTGGGTACTGCGGCAATGCTCGACCAAGACTACAAAAACGAATGCGCCCGCAAGGTAAAAGCATCCCGCGTCAAGTTAGCCGAAAATCTGGAACAACTAGGGTTTCAAGTTTGGAAATCACAGGCAAACTTTGTTTTAGTTCAACCACCAACAGCAAATGCTGAGGCATTATATTTAGGTTTAAAAGAAAAAGGCATTTTAGTGCGGTATTTTAAACAACCCGGATTAGCAGATAAGTTAAGAATTACCGTGGGTACAGAGGAACAAAATCAAATTTTACTGATGAATTTAGCCAGTTTGATGTAAATTAATGAACTGTAGGGGCACGGCATCTACAATCTCTTGGGATATAAGACAATCTTCAACACGCCGTGCCCATGAGTGAACCTCAGCACCAAGCAACTCTCCAGAGTAGGGTGGCACGCCATCCACAATCTCTTGGGTTATGGAATAATATTGCCCACGTTCCTTTCCCCGTTTGTATATTCGTCAGCTTATACACAGTCGATGCCAAACCTGGTATATTGAAATGCTGAGAATCAGCGATCGCACAAACGTCACCGTTTTCTC
Source organism: Calothrix sp. MO_192.B10 (assembly GCA_030065055.1). Classification (GTDB taxonomy): domain Bacteria; phylum Cyanobacteriota; class Cyanobacteriia; order Cyanobacteriales; family Nostocaceae; genus Calothrix_A. The sequence continues at coordinate 16,456 of JASJDS010000085.1, read as the reverse complement.
TCTGTTCAATTGTGGGAAGTTGCTTTGCTCTTACGTTAACTCGTGGGCACGGCGGGTTTGAGGTTATTTGATATACCGAAATATTGTTGATGCCGTGCCCCTACTGGTTTCTTAATTTCCGCAATACATCCGGTGTAAACGGATTCTTGCCTGCACGGAGAGACTTAATCCAATATTGGCGTTGTGATTTATGCTTATCATTATCAATCCATTTAACAAACGCCTCAAAGTCCTCAATCGCCCCCTTGGTGTCGCCAGTAAGTGCCCTAGCAACTCCACGGCTATCACGAATTCCTCCATCTTCAGGTGTAAGGGCTACAGCTTTTTCACAGGCAAACATCACATCTTTAGCACCGTCATACAGGCTACCATACCAACACAGGGCATTCCAATCATTAGCAGGGATTTCTAGGGTGGGGTCATTTTTTTGAGCCTTGGTATAAGCTGCCACAGCTTCTTTGACTTTTCCTTGCTGTACAAGTTCTTTTCCTTTGTTCACCAAGGCTGGTGCTGCCAGCTTTGTTGCTACTGTTTGTGAATTTTTCTCTAATTCTTCTGTATTTGGATTGAGGTCAATATTAGTATCCAGTTGCTGTACTTGCTTAAATTTAGCTACTGCACCTTCAATATCACCCTCTTGTGCTAATTCTATTCCTTTTTTTACTAAAGCTGGTGCTGCTTTAACTTCTGGATTAAAATCCAATTTTGAGTTCCATGCTTTGGCTTTTTGAAATTTCGCCAGAGCCTCTTCATAATCACCCTTTTGTGCTAAATCTTCACCTTCAGCAACCAAAGTGGAAGCAGCCGCTACAAACATTTTCTGGTTTTGGCATACCCGGAGTTCTTCGAGAGTTTGCGGATGATAAATCAGGTAATCTTGTTGCAGCAAATCACACCCCTCTACTAGTAACTCTTCTAAATTAAAACTCCATAGCTTGATGGTTTTGTCGTCACTAGCAGAAGCAATGGTTTTGCCGTCTGGGGAGAAGCTGATGCTATAAACCGTACTGCCATGTCCTGGCAAGGTTTTGATCAGTTTGCCATCAACAGTCCATAGTTTGATGGTTTTGTCGTCACTAGCAGAAGCAATGGTTTTGCCATCTGGGGAGAAGCTGACGTTATAAACCTTACTGCCATGTCCTGCCAAGGTTTTGATCAGTTTGCCATCAACAGTCCACAGTTTGATGGTTTTGTCGTCACTAGCAGAAGCAATGGTTTTGCCGTCTGGGGAGAAGCTGACGCTCCAAACCGTACTGCTATGACTTTTCAAGGTTTTGATAGGTTTGCCATCAATAGTCCAAAGTTTGATGGTCTTGTCTTCACTAGCAGAAGCAATGGTTTTGCCATCTGGGGAGAAGCTGACGCTTATAACAGTACTGCTATGTCCTGGCAAGGTTTTGATTGTTTTGCCATCAACAGTCCACAGTTTGATGGTCTTATCTGCACTAGCAGAAGCAATAGTTTTGCCATCTGGAGAGAAACTGACACTATTAACCCACCTGCTATGGCCTAGTAAGGTTTTGATAGGTTTGCCATCAATAGTCCAAAGTTTGATGGTCTTGTCTTCACTAGCAGAAGCAATGGTTTTGCCATCTGGGGAGAAACTGACGCTATAAACCCTATTGCTATGACCTTTCAAGGTTTTGATTGTTTTGCCATCAACAGTCCAAAGTTTGATGGTCTTATCTTCACTAGCAGAAGCAATGGTTTTGCCATCTGGGGAGAAGCTGACGCTTATAACAGTACTGCTATGTCCTGGCAAGGTTTTGATTGTTTTGCCATCAACAGTCCAAAGTTTGATGGTCTTGTCTTCACTAGCAGAAGCAATAGTTTTGCCATCTGGGGAGAAACTGACGCTATAAACCCAACTGCTATGCCCTTTCAAGGTTTTGATCAGTTTGCCATCAACAGTCCATAGTTTAATGGTTGTGTCTGCACTGGCAGATGCAATGGTTTTTCCATCTGGAGAGAAGCTGATGCTATAAACCGTACTGCCATGTCCTGGCAAGGTTTTGATCAGTTTGCCATCAAAAGTCCATAGTTTAATGGTTGTGTCTGCACTAGCAGAAGCAATAGTTTTGCCATCTGGGGAGAAATTGACGCTATTAACCCAACTGCTATGCCCTGGCAAGGTTTTGATCAGTTTGCCATCAACAGTCCACAGTTTGATGGTTGTGTCTGCACCAGCAGAAGCAATAGTTTTGCCATCTGGGGAGAAACTGACGCTATTAACCCAACTGCTATGCCCTGGCAAGGTTTTGATCAGTTTGCCATCAACAGTCCAAAGTTTGATGGTCTTGTCGTCACTAGCAGAAGCAATAGTTTTGCCATCTGGGGAGAAGCTGACGCTATTAACCTTACCACTATTCTCTGGCAAGGTTTTGATCAGTTTGCCATCAACAGTCCACAGTTTGATGGTCTTGTCTTCACTAGCAGAAGCAATGGTTTTGCCATCTGGGGAGAAACTGACGCTATAAACCCTATTACTATGCCCTTTCAAGGTTTTGATCAGTTTGCCATCAACAGTCCACAGTTTGATGGTCTTGTCGTCACTAGCAGAAGCAATGGTTTTGCCATCTGGGGAGATACTGACGCTCCAAACCCTATTGCTATGAGCTTTCAAGGTTTTGAGTTCAATATCTTTTACTCCGTAAATGGCTTGGTGCAATGTCGCTACAGCTTGGGTTTTGGTGTCGGGGTTAACCCAAAATTTGGGTGTGCGTTTTAGTTGTTGCCCTGTTTTTAAACTTTGTACGAGGCACTCTCGATCTAAATTTGCTGCAAAATAATGTTCGCTTACACTCCTCATCAAATTGATTTCGGCATTTATGCTATTTCTATATGACTCCACCCAAAACACCACCGCTACAGCTGTTACCGCTAACAACCCCGCACCAGCAATATAAGCCTCTCGCAATCGCCGTTTCAAAACCCCATTTAACTTAGCTTCTGCTTCCTGACGTTGCTGTCTCTCCCATTTCAATTCCGCCAACAACTCCGCACCCCGTTGTTGACGAATAAAAGCCACCAAATAATCATGCACCAATTGATAGCAATCAGCAGGGAATTGGGGAATTAAAAATACTATCCCCGATGTCACTAAAATCTCTAAAACTAAATCTAACTTATCTACCTCCCTGTCTAAAGCCTCCGCCAATTCTGCCTTCGTTTTCAGAGGACGGGTGTTATTTTCATCGGTGAGTAAATATAAAACTAATTGTGCTACCCGTTCATTTTCTTCCCCGCAGTCTTCCACCACTGCTGCTAAAAATCGATCAACGAGTTTTTCTTTCGGTCCATATTCCTGATACCCTGCCAAGGTGGTAATTTTCTCCGTTTCCAATTGTGTCCCTACCACCTGCAACTCAATGGGACGCACCTCCTCCACATCTCCCGCCAAATCCCGCACCAATTCATCAATCAACGCGGGTTCTAAAACAGCAGACTTTTCCGTCAGGCTGTTGATTACCGTTTTCGCCTCTTCTGGGGAAAAATCACCAAAATAGTAGCGAATATCCTGGTTGAGAATATCATTATTTGTCGCTTGTAAATTAGTCAAGCGATCGCATTCCAATAAATAATGTAAATAATCTTCCCGTAGGGATAAAATTACTTTGACGTAGGGAATATCTATACTATCCAAACACTGGTGTAAAAATTCCCAAAAATCTCGCCTATCAGCAGGTTGGGGACAGTTAAAGAAAAACTCCTCAAACTGGTCAAAGATGAGAATTGTCAACAGATTTCCCTCTGCATTGTGACGTAATTGTTGCAGTATTGCCCGTGGTAAATCATCCCCTGTGCTGGAGACAAGCTCATTCCTCACTTCCCCCAGCCAATCTGTATAAACCCTCACTACCACAGGTAAAGGCTGACGACCCTCCATCATGGTAATTTGCTGCAAAGCTGGGACTAAACCCGCCGTTATCAGGGAGCTTTTCCCCACCCCCGAAGGTCCATAAATGACAATCAACTTATTATCAGGACGACTGAGGCGTTCAACTAAACGATTCACATCTTGCTGTCGTCCAGAAGCCTTGATTTCTTGGGCAATATCCCCTGTAGGGAACTCCCTTCCTTGCTCCAGAGAATCCAATCCTACCGATGCAAATGGTACCAAAGCAGGGTGAATAACTTGTCGTTGCGATCGCAATCTCCCCGCCCCAATAAAAGCCCGTAAGCCATACTGTTGCTCTACTGCAAACTTTTCTTGTTTAATGTGAAATGCTTGCAAGTATTTACTAGATTTAAAGTATAAATTTTGCAGTGCGTCTAAAATACGGATATAAAGTTGGGGATGGTAATCTGGTATGGCTTCTTCTTGAGCCATTTTCAATTTTTGCAGTGCTGGTAGTATTTGATTGAGATGCTGGTGTGCTTGGGAGATTAAAAACAAATACCAGCTTTTATAGAGTGTATTAGATAAGAATATTTGGTGTTCCGAACCTGCGTAGGCAGGTTTTGTTCCTGTAGCCTCAGGCTTCGAGCCTGTAAGTTTTTCATTAATTTCTAAGGCAGTCTCCCCATATTCTTTTGCCTTAACCCAATCTTCCCTTCCCAGTGCCACCTCAGCCAGAAAACCATAGGCATACGCCAACCTGGTATTATTCGGATAGGTTTGGTGTAACTCAATTGCTTGTTTAGCAACCTGCTCCAACTTATCCCACTGTCGCAGTTGTAAAAGGGTTTCTCCCAAAGAACTAATAAACTTAGCAACTAAATCCAGGCGGTTTATCTGTTGTAATACCTCTACACATTGCTGATAATAATCCCGCGCTTTAGTGCAAGCAAATTTATACTCTCCACGATGCTGCACCGCATATCTGCGCCACCACAACCCCAAATGAAACAGCACACAAGCTCGCCTTTCTTCTCTCCTTCCCTCCTTCTCTCCTTCACTCCTTCCCAAAGGGCGGGGAAACCCCGCCCCTACGGGGGGTTGCCAAAATGATAGACTTTCTGACCACAGTTGATGCGATCGCGTCATATCATTATTAATATAGGCATCCTGTCCTAAAATAAATTTCTCCAATGCTTCTAATTCTGGTTGATGACAGCCACGATTTTCTAACTCTCTCAGTGCTGACTCAATTTCCCCAGGTTTACCAATATCTGTTGGGGGAATAAATACATCCGTATCACTTGCTAAAATCTGATTAAATACCCGTTCTGTTTCCTGTTGGAGAAATTTTATTAACTCATCAGTTGCGATCGCAAATTGAATTGGTGCGCCAGCATAACTATAATAATCTGGTGCTAGTCTGACAAATTTTTGCAGCACAAAATCGTTCATCCATAGCACTAAGGGGAAGGGAAAAGTCTTAGGAAAATCATCCCGCACTTGGTTCATGGAAGTTAACAAGTCATCCAAAAAACCCACGGACTCAAAACCAGATACTATTGCCACATCCGGTGGTGACGAACCTATTTCCCCTTGCAGAATTGTATAAAGATTTGTTGCAGATTTATCCAGCCTAATTTCCCGAATCTGCAATCCCGAACCCTGTCGCAACTCTGATAATATCTGCTGTTTTACAGCACTATAGTTACAGCGAACCACAATCAAGGAAAATCTTCCCAGGGAAAGATTGATTGCTCGCACCAGTTTAGTAAGGCTTTGCTGGTTTTGTAAGCTGTTGTGCATTTAATTTAGATATTATGGCGGTTTCCACTTAGGCGCAATACAGTCTTAACCTCACCCCAGCTAAAGCCACCCCTCTCCTTAGTAAGGAGAGGGGAAGGGGGTGAGGTTTGATTATGTACCACCCTCCGGGTGTCTATGACTTTTGACTTGATAATCGGTTCACTCATGGCTGAAATTCCCTGGTTTCTGCTAAAACTGGATTAATCGCAAACCACCGTCCCTGTTTGTCCTGATATTCAAAGACAAACAAACTGCGTAATAAAGTTTGGTAATCTGCTTCACCAGTAACCCTTTGCTTCTGAGTAACTTCTCTCAGTAATTCCCATTCATCATCCGTAATTGCCGTGACCAAACTCTCGCGGTAATCACGGGTAGCATCTTCTAGGCATTCCCTTGATATGGGCGGGTCTTGGGCTTGCAGGCAACTATAAAGCAACCCCAACAGGTTCCTAACATGACCACCACTAATACTGCATAATCTATTTAAAGTTTCAGTATTATCAAACACCTCAGTTACTAAATTTAAACGTGACTGCGGCTCCACAGTGGGAAAAGCTCTAGCTAACACCATCTGTCTTAATTGTGCCATGCCTTGCTGATGTTCTCTACCATCCCGGAACCGTACTGGTACCATAGGCAATACTTTCGGTGTAACCCCACCTCCCAGACGATTTTTCAGTGCTTCCACCTCATTAGAAAACATTAACACCAAAGGAATGGTATATACTAAATGACAGTTGAGCTTGCGTAACTGTTCTCCTCGATCTACAAACAAGTATTCAGGCTGCGATCGCTCAGTGGTTCTTGCCCTAGGATCAACCCGATCCAAATTGTCTACAATTACCACCAGTCCTTTATTTCCTCTCCTGGCTAACTCCTGATTTCCTCGCTCTAGAACTTCTTCATTAATCCATTGCAAAATATTATTAGTTTGCGGTTCCAAGTACTGCCTTAACCTACTTCTCAGCTTGGGACTATCCTTGGTTTTAGCGGTAATTTTGGCAATTTTCAACGGTAGAGAAATCTCAGCTTCCGCCTTTACCTCTATGGGTGTCTGCAAAAAATCGATAATTTCATTCAGTAATTTACCCAGATATCCTGGTCTAAGTTTGATACCAAAATCTTCCAAGCTTTCACTTACCTGACGGGTAATAGCCAGCATGACATCAGTCACATCCACATCAGCCATATCCAAATCTTGAGTAGACTCAAAATAAACCACATGGAAACCTTGCCGCTTTAGTTGGGCTTCCAGTCGCCTTAGTTCAGTAGATTTACCACAACCAATGTGTCCTGTAAACAACTGACAAGTAGGCTTATGGGGCGATAGTCTGGTAATAGTCCGCTCTAATTGCTCAATTACCTTAGCTCCCCGCACAGAAGAAAAATCTATGTAATATCGCCTATCTACAAGATTACCGAATATTAAAGTTCTACTGGGATTGCAATTTGCAAAAAATCCCTGTAAATCCAGCTTGGGTTTCATTTTAATTCGTAATTCGTAATGACCCTTTCAGGCGAGCTGCGCTAAGGTAATACCTTTTGCAGAGGAGCTATGCTCAAAGCAAAGCTATGCCCTAGGCTTCACATCATTCGTAATAAATTTTACCCTTTAGGAGTTAAAGTGGGGAACAGGGAAACAAACTTGTATAGCACTACGTGCTAGGGAACAGGGAATAGGGAACTCTTAACAGTAAGCTATCAAAGGGTTTCCGGATTTAGAAATGTCCTAACGTATATGCGTAGTGCTATAATGCTGATTTAATAAATGATCGCAACACATCCCTTGATAGAGACGTAGCATTGCTACGTCTCTACAAGAATCTATTTGTCGCATTATTTTTTGAAATTGGTATAATTTAGTTCAATTGTACTTCAAAGTACTGATGATTGAAATTGTGCGATCGCGTAGTAATGGTTGCCAAGAGCCTAAAATGGATTATTATTTGCAGCTGATACAACTTCCTTTACACATTCAACACCGATTTGCATCCAACCTGCTGGTAGTTGCTTTCCATCTGCCAACTCAAAAGATATCCGTAAAAACTCTGACAAACTATATTCTTTCTCCAGTCTATTGAGCATACAACTACAGGTTGGTTGCATTTTTGGTTGCATATTCTGAGAACAACTTTTTAAGAATGCTTGTTTTAGTTTATCAGGATATGGCTGTGGCGATCGCCCTTGGGAATTAATTGGTTTTTTTGGTGTTATTAATGGTGCCGGAGATAAGAAAGTTGATCTTGGTCTTGGCAGAGGTGGTATTCTCAATCTTGGTCTTGGTCTTGGTAAAGGTAAACGTGGCAATATTAATTTTGTTGACGGTAGTTTATTAATAGGCGGCAAAGGTGGTATTTTAATTTTAGGTACTGGTGCGATCGCTGTCATAATTGGTAGTCCCCTTGTATTCCTCAAAGAGGCTCCCATAAATTTGGTTTGATGCAAGTTTGCATTGTTTAAATAAGCTTGATTGAGATTTGCTCCACTTAAATCCGCTTTGGTTAAATTCGTACCTGTTAAATCTGCGTTTTTTAAATTAGCTCCTCTCAGATTAGCTCCACTTAAGTTCGCACCAACTAAAACAGCAAAACTCAGATCGACTCCACTTAAATTAAACCCACTCAAATCACACTGCTGACATTGTTTTGTTTCTCGCAATTGCTTTAAGTGTTCTGGGTTTCCGGCTTTCGCAGGAAGGGTAAAAAGGACTGAAGTAAAAATAATACTGACAGCTATAAACTTGTTTTTCATAACTTTGAATTAATTGAGTCAAGTTCAATAAAATTATGGCTATCCCCTAGCGAAATGACGATAAAAATGGCAAATGAGTCATTTCAGTTATCAGTTAGCCTCCTGCGGAGGAGCTGCGCTAACAGTTACCCCATCGATGAATCGAAGGGCTAATGAGAACAAGGAAAACATTTTTGATTCTCCACGGATAAATCCGGGGGCTTGTATCCAGTTTATTTTTCGATCAAATTTATTGGGATTAAATTTATTTTTTTCACTTTTTTAATTATACTAAATTCACCATTGTAATAATGATGTTATGTAAATTTTTAATTAAATTTAGATAGAGTTAGATATATTTATATGAAGCGCGGACATCCCTCTCCTTAATAAGGAGAGGGAAAGATTTTTGTGTAGCAAAAAGCGAGGGTGAGGTTTTTCATGGGCAGGTTGTGGGATTTGACCATGAGGGACTAGGGCGTGTTTTCTTTCCTCATTCGTAGGTTGGGTAGAACGAAGTGAAACCCAACTGGGTGTACGGAAAATGTTGGGTTTCGTTCCTCAACCCAACCTACAATTGATACTTTGCTCGTATAGCTCCAGGCTAAGAGGTGAGAGATTTAGGGGTTTGAAAACACGCCCTAGCCTGATGAACCAAGACCCCCAACTTCTATCCTAGGAATCCCTACAATGTACGGATATTAATTCAGAAGCCGGGGATCACCTCACCTAGAATCGATATTAGTTAAAGATTTAGTCAATGTAATCTACCACATCTTCAGTAGGATAGCGGACTTTAGGTCTTGTTGCTTGTTTGTCATCAGCAGCCCGATATCCTGCCGGACAAACGACTACTGCCTTATATCCTTGGGCTGGGAGTCCCAGAATCTCATCATATTTGGCAGGGATAAAACCCTCCATTGGACAAGTATCAATTCCCAACATTGCAGCACAGGTCATATATTGTCCTAAAGCAACATAAGTTTGTCGGGTTGACCAATGATTGATATCGAGGGGATCAGGGATTTGTTTGATAAACCCCTTAACCACATCAGCAAACTTCTGGAGGTTTTCTACAGGAACCCCCTGCACCTCTGACATTCGTTGGAGATAACGGTCAACATCTGAGGTGTTGAGGTCTTTTTTGATTGCCAATACCACCAAGTGGGAAGCATCCACAACCTGTGTTTGTCCCCTAGAATGCTCTAGCAGTTGATTGCGTATTTGGGGGTTACGAACCACAATAAATTTCCACGGCTGTAGCCCAAAAGATGAAGGAGCGAGTACCAAGCTTTGCTCTAGCACCTTCCAAATCTCTTCTGGAATTTTTTTGCTAGGGTCAAACTTTTTGGTAGCATAACGCCAATGAAGTTGTTGGAGAACGCTCTCAGGTGTCATTGTTGTGGCAATCATACAAAATTGAGTAAACTTTTTTCAATTTAAAGGTAATTACCTATAAAAGCTAGCAGGCAACTGATCATATCTGCGATCGCTTGTATTCATTTGCAACACATCCACCCCTACCAATCAATCAAATGTGGTATGATTATCCGCACATTGTAGCAATTCCTAGGATAGAAGTCGGGGATCGCTCGCACCCGCGACTGAGTCAAAATTAATTACGAAACATCAACTCTTGGCTCAGATACTAGACTAACAAGATACATTTAGAAAAGTAGTTGTCTCAAACCACAAGTATTACCTACAACTTAGCAACTAGATAACACAGATGTATAATTGAGCGCGTTTAATGTAAACGCAGACAACAAATAGTACCCACAGACTTTTTGTTTCCGCTAGCTTAAAAACTCAGAGGCATATGTGGCAAAAAGGAAAGAAAGATCATCCAATCCTGAATCTGGCATTGTTATTGGTATTAACTACCACTCCAATGGCAGCAACCCTTGTCATGTCCGACTTGACATGGGCACAATCCCCCACAGAGACTCCTACTTTTGAATTACCACAAAATGTTCCCAGTGGTACAAAAGTACGAATTAACGGCTCCAGTGGGATGGCTCCAATTAACCAAAGCCTAAAATCTAGTTTTGAAAAACAATTTTCTGGAACTGAGATCGAAATAGCTGCTAATAGCGACACTGAAGGAGCACTCAAAGCATTATTAGATGGTGAAATAGACATAGCAGCAATTAATCACGAGCTTACACCAGAGGAAAAAGCTAAAGGTTTAGAACAACTACTGGTGCATCGAGACAAAATCGCACTGGTTGTGGGGACGGACAATCCTTTTAAGGGAAATTTGACTATTAATCAATTTGCCGGTATTTTCCGGGGAGAAATTACAGATTGGTCAGAATTAGGGGGTTCTCCGGGTAAAATTAAGTTTATAGATCGCCCAACAAAGAGCGATCTCCGTCAAGCCTTTCGTAACTATCCAGTGTTTCAGAAAGGAAAATTTACCACAGGGTCTAATGCTACCCAACTGGAGGAGGACGATACAGCGCAAGTTGTTTCCCAACTAGGGAAAGATGGCATTGGCTACGTACTGGCTAGTCAATTATCGAACTTGGAAGAAGTGCGATCGCTACCCGTTCATAAAGTTAAACCAGATAATCCCAAGTATCCTTTTTCCCTGCCTTCTGTATACGTTTACAAACAAAATCCCAGTCGTGAGGTCAGTAATTTCCTGGGATTCACCAGTAACAGACCAGGGCAGGATATTATCAAAGAGGCGATCGCTAATCAAGCTGATGCGATCGCTCAACAGGTATCAACTCAAGCTGCTGCCAATAGTAGTGATTCCCCTACTACCCAACCATCCCCAGGCACTGGTACAGAGCAAGATAGCAGTAGCAGCACTGACAGCACCGCAGATACCACCAAAGCCACTGATACAAACACAGTGAATGTTAACAGGGCTAATGACGGTCAAGGATTAACCCCTGGTGCCACAAGTCAGGAAACTAGCACTGCTACAAGTCCTGATGAGGGTCTGAGTTGGTGGTGGCAATTACTATTGGGAATCTTGGGTGCATTGGGTTTACTATTTATCTTGGGTCGGAAAAAATCCCAAGATGTCATCTCAGAAACCACAGCTGCACCCCCAACCCCAGAGAATGAGGAGCGCCAGCAAACAAATACCATTACCCCTCCCCCTGGGAACATAGTTGACAATGGTTCAGACAGCAACGATTCATCTTTAGATTTAGAAGCACCCGTAGCTGTAGTCAATCCTTCCTATCCTTCATATGGAAACCAGGAACCAACATCACCAGAAGACACAAAAACAGGTGGGATTGGCAATCTGGGCACTGCTGCTATTGCCGCTGGAGTTGCTGGTGTAGCAGGAGCAGCCGCCATTGGCAATCATAAACAAAACCAGGAAACCTCCGCAGAAACCTCCGCAGATACTCAGTCAGTTGACTCACAAAGCTTAGATAGGGTAGCGGATGCCGCAGAACCAGAAACTTCTGGAATATCTGCCAATATGGCTACCACAGACGATACAACTGCCCCAGAGGCTAGTCTTTACCTCACCACCCAAAATGAGAATCAAGCCTATGCTAAATGGGAAATTGACCCATCAGAGAAGTCAGGGAAAAATAAACAGGGAGATGGACAACTTCATCTGCGGTTGTATGATGTTACCGATCTTGATTTGAGCTATCAAAGCCCCAAACTAGTAAAACAGTACGAATGCCAGCCCAACGATGGGGAGCTGCTAGTGGAAATTCCCCTGAGCGATCGCGATTACATGGCAGAATTGGGATATGCCGATTGGAAGGAAGATTGGCAACCCCTAACCCGTTCTAATATTATTCGGGTTTTCAGTACCTTTGAAGGGGAATCATCAACCAATGCCACCTTTCCTTCCTTAGATAAGGTTAAGGCAGCAACCGCCGGAATTGCAGCAGCAACCGCAGCTGCAACAGCCGCAACAGCCCCATCCTTCTGGTCCGATCAATCCACAGAAGAAAATGGTAATGCTGCACCTACCTATCCCACCGCCCCCATTAAGGACGGGGAAAGTACCCTTGTTCTCAGCAATCGCACCCCCAAATGGGCCTATGCTTCATGGAATATATCTGAAACTCAGCAAAAAGAATTACAACTCCAAGGAGGTCAACAATTAGCTCTGAGATTATATGATGTTACCGACATCGATCTGAGTTATCAAACTCCCAAATTGGTACAGCAATACGAATGCGACCAAACAACAAACGATCGCTTTGTGGCAATTCCCATCAGCGATCGCAATTACATGGCAGAAATAGGTTATATTACGGATGAAGAACGGTGGTTATTACTTGCACGTTCTGCAATAGTTCGCGTATTCAGTCGTCCAGGGGAAGAGTTTTGGTTCGTTGCAGATGCCGAGTTGCTCATTCACGGAGCCACAGAAGCAGATGCAATCGTCAAATTTGGCGATCGCCCCATCAAACTCAAGCCAGATGGCACTTTCCATTTACGCATACCCTTTACAGATCGCTTGATTGATTGCATCATGGAAGCACATGATGGTAATGGCGAGGAAACAAAAACTATTCACAAACAATTCAGTAGCGATTCTCTCCAAGGAGATTTGAGGGAGTGATGGTTGAGGGTTGTTAGTTGTTAGTTGGGGGTTGTTAGTTGTTAGTTGTTAGTTGTTAGTTGAGGGTTGTTAGTTGTTAGTTGTTAGTTGTTAGTTGAGGGTTGAGGGTTGAGGGTTGAGGGTTGTTAGTTGTTAGTTGTTAGTTGATGGTTGACAGTCTTTAATCCCACATTCCTTCCCTCTTTCACTCCGAACTCCGAACTCCGAACTCCGAACTCCGAACTCCTTCCCTCTGCTTTAGCGAGAAACTGGTAACGCAATGATAAATTCAGCTCCCTTACCAGGCTCGGAAATTAACTTAACTTCACCCTGATGCTTTTCCATAATTTTGTAACAAATAGATAATCCTAACCCCGTACCTTTACCTACGGGTTTGGTAGTGAAAAAGGGATCGAACAACTTATTTTGAATATCTAAGGGGATTCCTGGACCATTATCTTTGATCATGATATGTGCAAATTTACCCCCGTCAGTTTTAATTATTTGTGTCTGAATTACAATTTGCTTACTAACTTCCTCTGGTTGTTCTAGCAAAGCATCCATCCCATTGTTAAGGATATTCATAAATAATTGATTGAGTTGTGCGGGATAACACTCAACTAGTGGTAACTTTCCATACTCCCTCACCACCTCAATTCCTTTTTTAATTTGGTGGTTGAGTAATAATAAAGTACTCTCAATCCCTTCATGAATATCAATAGCCTTAGCTTCTGCTTCATCCAAGCGAGAGAAATTACGCAATGACAGAACAATGTCGCCGATGCGTTGAGCGCCCATTTTCATCGAGGAGAGGGTTTTAGGTAAATCCTCAACCATAAACTCCAAATCGATATTTTCTATTTCTGATGCGATTTCCGGAGTTGCATCGCCATACTCTTGTTGGTAAAGTTCCACTAAACCTAGTAAATCATCAACATATCCACTAACATGCTGAATATTGCCGTAGATAAAGTTTACTGGGTTATTAATTTCATGGGCTACCCCCGCTACCATTTGTCCCAAACTCGACATTTTCTCAGTTTGAATTAGTTGGGATTGGGTTTGTTGGAGAGTTTGCAAAGTTTGAGATAGTTCCTGAGTTCGTTCTTCTACTCGTTGCTCTAGGGTTTGTCGAGCTACCTCCAATTCATGGGTATAAGTAGATACCTTTTTAATCATCTGGTTAAAGGAAGTTGCCAATAATCCTACTTCATCCTTAGTAGTAACTGGAACTGTGAGGTCAAAATTAGATTCATCGGCGACTTGTTGAGCAACTTTTGTAACTACCCTTAACGGAGCGGTGATAAGCCAAGTTGTAAAAAATGCAAAGAAAATAGCGATCGCTACTGACAATAAAATACTATACTTGGCAATATCAGCCTGCAATTGCATCGCCACGTTTAAGTTGCTATTTGCTGCTCGCTCTTTATCATCAGCATTTGTAATCAACGCGTTTAATTCTTGAACGTCTTTTTCTAGTTGCAATGCTTCTGGAGATTCCAGAAAATCTAGCAAAATCCTCCTAGCAGTTGTAGCATCGAGTTTCTGTGGCTGAGAATCGCCAACATTGAGTTTATCGAAAGTAGTTACTAATTTTTGTCTGTATGCTTGTACTGTATCTTTATGCTTTTGGATAAATCCTTTTAATTCTTGCAGATTTTTCCTATCTAATTCCTTCAGTTCGTTGTTTGTAGCACCCTGTAATTCTGCTAGAGAAGCAGTAATTCTATCGGTATGAACTAATAAATAACTACTATAATTTTCTAATAATTGGGGATTTTTAATATAAGGAAGGAACTGAGATTGTGTTTCTAATACGGAATCTTTTAATTCCATTAATAAACCTGACTCCTTATGACTAAGTTCTTGTTGTTTTAAAGCAGGTTTTTTCCAATAAACATCTCCTATCACCAACCCAATAGTTATTCCTACCGCAGCAACTCCAATGGTAATTCCATAGCCAATGGCAATTTTGTGACCAATGGTAACCCGATCTATTAATCTCTTTAACCAGCTATGGTTATTGATTAGAGATGTAATTTTTGCCTGAGGATAAAGCTGAGAAGCAGTAAGCTGATTTTCCTGGCTGAAGTTTGATTTAAGAGATTCCATGATTAAGATTTAAATAACCTGTTTAAATAATCTGGCAATATTTGTAATAAGCCATAAATTCAAGCAATAATTCCCTTCCGTCACATAATCTAGTAGAAAGATAAATTTGAATTTAGATAGATTACAGAGTAAGGTCGTAAACTACTAGAACTTGATGATGGTAAAGCTTTATTTTGATAGATCAATCTATTAATCCTTATCCTATATATCACCCCAAATCTATTTTCCCTGATCACCTAATTTTTTTTAATCAGTATTTACACCATGAAAGTCATTTTTTTTTAAATAAAAAAATGACTAATTAAGTAATAATTCGGATTCTGATTATTTATTTTTGTAGAAAAAATGGGAACAATAAATTGGGAAAAATCTGATATTGATAAATTGCGATAACTTCGTTAAGCTCCGCTAACACAAACCAATGAAAAAATTGCCAAAATCAGCATTACTATCACTAACTTTATTGGCCGCTTCATTCTTACAAGCCTGTAGCCAATCCCCAGCTACAAATACATTTTCATCCACCCAAGGTAAACTCACATTTACTGGTTCTAGTACTGTAGCACCTCTAGTAAAAGCGATCGCCAAACGTTACCAAGCGAAACATCCCAAAGTACAAATCAGTATTCAAACCGGTGGTTCCTCTCAAGGAATTAAGGATGCTAGCCAGGGAAATGTTGATATTGGTATGGTATCGCGATCATTGAAAGACCAGGAAAAAAAATTACTACCATTCACTATTGCTCAAGATGGTATATCGGTACTTCTGCATAAAGATAATCCAGTTGCAAATTTAACTGAGAAACAAATTGTTGATATCTACAGTAATAAAATTAATAATTGGCGACAAGTTGGCGGTAAAAACGCACCAATTTTAGTTGTTAGTAAAGCAGTAAATCATTCCACAGGTAAACTCTTTGCTAAGTTCTTTCAAATGGAGATGAAAGATATTGTCGCCGATCAAATAATTGGTGATAATCCAGAAGCAATTAAAGCAGTTAAAAATAACCCTAACGCCATTGCTTATGTATCTATTGGTGCTGCTGAATATGACATAGTTCACGGCGCACCCTTAAAGCTATTACCAATTAAAGAAGTAGCCGCTACCATCGCCAATGTTAATAAAGGGACTTTTCCTCTTTATCGTCCCCTAAATTTAGTTACCAATACCCCACCAACTGGATTAAAGAAAGACTTTATTGACTTTGCCCGTTCTGAGAAAGTACACGATTTAGTCAGACAAAAATCCTTTGTTCCTATACAACCATAATTCAGGACTAAGTAAGTCGGCACAAATAAACATCACTATGTAACAGAATGTAAACTAGCACAAAACCCTTGGGATTGCTACTCTTCGAGAAGCCACTTCGTGTCTACGTTTCACTTCGTTCCACTCGCTGCGGACATACCTTGAATTTTTTACGCCGACTTACTTA
>JASJDS010000084.1 GCA_030065055.1 Calothrix sp. MO_192.B10 | reverse complement strand
TTCAAATATGATCGCAGCGTCACGCAACGGCAATAATGCGGTCAGAGAATCTACACCGCATTTTGCCTCCCCTACAGAAAAAATATGCCAGTTGTGTAAGTCCTATATCTATATATATATTTAAAATGTGAAAGCATATAAACTATAGAAGCTACCCTTTTATGGGTAGCATCATTCAGCGAAGCGTCAAGAATCACCGCTCCTTCAGGACGGTGAGTATATAATAATTAGTTCAGAGATTATAAGAGTTTCAGGTTGTCTTGGTGCCATTCATCCATAGCCCAAACTTTTCCACACATCTGACAAATATCTCTACACCGATAGCTAGTGCAGTCTCGTCAAAATCAAACTGAGGATGATGGTGGGGATAGGTCAAGTTTTTTGCTGGATTTGCAGAACCGAGGAAGAAATAACAACCAGGAACTTCTTCTAAAAAAAAAGACATATCTTCACCACCCATGGTTTGACAATCAGGCACAATACCAATAGGTGTTTCTACAATTTCTTCTGCGACAGATTGCACCAGTTCAGTCATACCATCATCATTAATCACTGGTGGATATAATGACCAGTAATCCAAGTCATAAGTAGCATCATGGCTTTGGCAAATACCGGCAATAATCTGCTCTAGCCGCTGGTGAAAGAAAGTTTTGAAAGTGGGATTGAAGTATCGTACAGTTCCCTTCATCCAGGCTGTATCAGCAATAACATTATGGGTTGTCCCTGCACGAAGTTCACCCACTGTCACGACTGCTGAGTCAAGGGGGCTGACATTGCGAGCAACAATAGTTTGCAAAGCATTGACGATTTGAGCTGCAACCACAACTGAATCAATGGTTTGATGTGGCATCGCACCATGTCCACCTTTACCGGAAATAGTACAGTTGAAGAAATCCATAGCTGCCATCAACGCACCCTTGCGGACACCTACTGTTCCCAAGGGTAAATTGTTCCATAAATGCAAACCGATTATTGCATTCACATCAGGATTTTTCAGAACCCCAGATTCAATCATTGGCTTTGCACCTCCTGGTCCCTCTTCTGCAGGCTGGAAGATAATCTTCACAGTACTTGCAAAGCTATCTTGGTGCTGTTGAAGATAATAAGCTGTACCTAAGGCGATTGCTGTATGTCCATCATGTCCACAGGCATGCATAATTCCATCATGCTGTGAACGGTATGACACCTCGTTCAGTTCTTGAATTGGCAAAGCATCCATATCTGCCCGAATTGCTAGAACCTTGGGTTCTGAACCTGATTGTTGACAGCCTCTAATGGTAGCAACAACACCTGTTTGAGCGATGTTTGTTTGATGTTCAATTCCCCATTCGCCCAGTTTCTTTGCAATCAACTGGGATGTCAATTTTTCTTTAAAACCTAGTTCTGGTTTCTGATGTAACTGTCGCCGCCACTCTATCAGTTGAGGTTGTAACCCACGAATAAACAATCGGACATGAGATAAATCAAAGAAAGAAGGGTTTGAAAGTACATGTACCATATTTAGGGCTTCCTGAAAAAGTCTACAGAGCAAATCTAGAGACCACACAGCTTGAAAAATACTCGTTTCATCGCTTAGTTCCCAAATTTACCCAGGGATTTCCCACAAAAGTGCAAAGATTTTGAGTTTTAATAGACAGGGTGTAATTAAAAGTGGTGGTTTTTGTCAGGCGATCAATTTTCTCAGTCTTGGTTGTGGTCGATTGAGTTCAACAATGGGAATCATACTGCCATCCATTTCGACAATCAGCTTTTGAACTCCCTGTTTGTCGGGAATCTGGTTCTGAATTTGATGCTCACTCAACACTGATGCTCACTCAACACTATAGCAGCATGAGAGAGGGTAACGCATTCCCCACTCATAGAATGCGGGGGCTTTTAGCAGCCCTGTCCACCGACGGTGTCAAAGATGTTCACCTTAGATCACATCAGCTTCCGAACCTCTAGGCATGGTTACGATTAACAGAGGGTGTACTCACCCCCATGCCCCAAAAACACACAGACTTTTCGCTAAAAAACGAGTAGTATGCTTCTACCCTTTTTAGACTACGCGCCAGTCAGAATGCCTACTAGAACAACCGTTGCTGCGGGGTTACACAGTGCCTTTTCTAATTTCGGCATCTTCATATTATCCCATAAAACACATACTTGGGGGGAATAAATTCCCCTGCCGCTTCCTTCCCATGCTTGGAAAGCAGGGGCTGACGCGACGATGATTTTCGGTGATCTTCTGGGCTGAACTGACTGGTACAGTGATGCCATAATGTTTTTCCAGCTTTTTGGGAATTCGACCAAAGGAGACATCAGACCCAAAATCTGCGATGATTCTCTGCAATGGAGTTGAGTAACTTTTACAAGACACCCCTGCCGAGTCGGAGAAAGGTCGCAGGATAGCTTCCCTTTTCCCGTGAGTAAAAATTTGCTCTTGTAGCTCTATGATTCCAAAGCTCGTATACCAGCAGAGTTTTTAACCACCACTTTTAATTACACCCAGGGCATCCCTAAGCTGTGTAAGACATAATTACTTCTCATACCTGTAAAATCAGCGCACACAAAGTTCTTTGCGTTTATCCTGGGGTCAGTCGCTACAGGTAAGGGTGGGTGAGCTTTAGCTTTAATGTTGTTTAACCAGAAATGATATTACTTGGAAACAGCTGAGCTAGGTTGAGCACTTTTTTTAGTAGCTCTTCTTCCCCAGGGTTTGAGAACAGATATACCGATAATAATACAGAGAAATAGGACTTGAGCAAGTGTCCCTAATAACACACCCCCTGTATTAAACCTGTAAATTACGTTTTGGAAAGCTTCTAAACCTTCTGCATTTGAAATGTCAGCTGCCACGTTCGCCCAAGGATATAGCCAAAATGTCCCAAAGATGATTAACGCCATAGTGAGAACCCACTTGGTAATCACCCAATAGAACTTAGTGAATCCATAGTTGGTTTGCCAGCAGAGCAATGTTGCTGTAATCACCGAACCAATAGCTGCAGGGATGACGACAAAATCATCTAGAAAGTTGATTAATGTGTTAAAGGCATAAAGAACATCAGGATTAGTTGAGCTTCTGTTTTGTAGGGAAATCAGAAACATACTCAATACAGTTCCAGTCCAGAGTGCAGCAAATCCAATATGCACAGATAGTAACCAATTTTTTTGCTTGATGCTGAGTTTGGATGGCTTACCTTCTTTTTGTTGTGTATTTGCTTTTGTGCCCTTTACTTCCAGTGTTGACATTGGATACTCCTTTGGGTGATGTCAATTTACAGGTATGACAGCTTAGTAAATGAGTAAATGGTGCAGAGGCTCACGGAGGCTCAATAAGTTTTCAACCCTTAACCGTTGCTTAATAAATCTAACATCTATTTACTTCACATGTTGAATATTAACATAATATATGAGTTAGGAAGCAACGATCTGAATCTAGCAACCTATTCCACTAATAAAATTCTTTGAATCCATATATGAATATTAGCAATGCCAACAACTGTATCCAAATATACATTTTTTTTGACCAACAAACAACTAGACGACGATATTTATGTTGATACCAAGCAAAACAAAGTTCCTGCTGATATCTGGGAACCGAGATTTGAATAGTTATGCCTCTATTTTTCTTGGTTTTACACACTCGTTTTGGTATTTGAGGTCGAATACCTCATTTACGTAGGGCAGCACGTTTTTCCTTTGAATCGTAACCTTTATCGGTAGCTAGTACCTTGATTATTTTACGTTGTTTACCAGGTTTGAAAGTTTTCAGTTTGACTTTGTCAAGTAGAGGTAATACTTATTTCCTTGATTACCATTGGCAGTGGTTATAGAGTTAGTTAGGGGCATTCCATTACCTTCAGTCAGAGTATGAATAACAATACCTTTATCTTTACCACCATACGCAATTTCCTCACCTCCTCCCTTCCCAGGGGAAAAAGAGCCATCAACAGCCGGAAATTACCAATTTATAAGACCGTTTTCATCAGCGTTCGCGGAGCGTTGCGTCAGCAAATCGCTAATATCCGTGCTTGCAAATGTTCAAATGTTCCATCTGAACGCCATTGTTTTAACCATGGATGGGAAGAGCTTTTCGATGCCGACTTATCCCCTCGTGGTAGGTCACACCATCGACATCCAGTAATCAGAATATACAACAGACTTATTCAATACATGATTATACGGTGCATGAGGCATTCCTTTACCAAGTTTTTCTGGCTCTTTGGGAAATATATCTTCAAACAAGTTTCATTCCAAATCGCTCAATCCTTCAAAATGCCCAGCCATACAGTTATATACTTCACCCAAGTGAAAAATAGATCACCACATTATTTGTAGATTAGTGAGATAGGTTCAATAATCTGACTTTAGAGGGATTTAAAAATATGTCAATTGTTTGAAAGTAGTAGAAGATGTTAAAATGTCAGTAGAAAAAAATGCGACAGTGTTACGAGAGCAAAATCTAAATTTTACCCAAGTGACTTAATTCAAGTGACTTAATTAATGAACGGTAGGAATTAATTGCAGCCCTAACTCCAGTGAAAAACTCAATGCGTGGCATCACTAAGAGAATAATGAGTTTAAAGTACTATCCCATTAGGTAGGTATACTCAAAGGTGTTTGCTGATGATTGCCTATTGTGGTAAATCCACAGGAATGAGTTAATATTTTTATCTAGATACACGTCATAAAAAAGCACTAACTACAAGAAGAATTTACTTTGACAAATCTTCACCAATTAATAATTGGAGGTGCATTACTATGAGTTTTTCTGATTCGGAGCAAGTAACGGAGTTTCATAATAGACTATCCTCTAAGCAATTACAACAGCTATCAACTCAAGAAAAAGGCTTTGACTATAATGTTCTCAGCCCCAAAGTCCAAATTATTGTTCAGGATAAAACCTCTGAACTGAAGAGTTTGATGCGTCGGAGTATTCAGGACATAATTGATATTGGTCAGAAGTTGATCGAAGTAAAAGAACAGTTGGGTCACGGAAATTTCAGAGCTTGGCTAAAGGCTGAGTTTGACTGGAGTATAAGAACAGCAAGTAGATTTATGCAAGTCGCTACTCAATTCAAATGTGCCAATTTGGCACATTTGAACGTCGCTGTTTCAGCCCTTTATCTTTTAGCACAACCATCTACTCCTGAAAAAGCTCGTAAACAAGCCCTAGAAATAGCTAAAGAAGGTGAGAATATTACCTATAATAAGGCAAAGGAAATTATTAGTCGTAATCAAAAGGCAACTGAAGGTCATTCTCTGAAACCAGTTACTATCGACACCTCTGCAAAGGCTGGGGAAGTTAATTCATTGACTCCATCACACTTATGCCAGTCTCCGCAGATTTATTCTCAGCTAGAAGCAAAAAATGATGGCAATTCATGGACAATAGAATTACCGGTTGAGACTGTACCTACTATAGAATCTAACAAAAGATTGGAGCAGAAAGCTGTTGAAAAAATTGACTGGATTTCTAGAGAAGACTCAGAAGTCGCGGTTCAATTACAGCCTGAACCCCGCTTTCATATACGAATCCTTAACATCGAACATCAAAACCCAGAGTTGCTTAAGAACATAGCTCAGACTTTTTATCTGACCTTTGCTGGTATCCGTGTTGATTTTGAAGGTGACCCAGAAGCATTGATTATCTTATTTCAACAAATGCAAAACAATACTAGTTTTACAAAGGAAGTTTTGCGACAGGCTAAATTACTTGCTGCAAATCTTATTTAATCTAATGGCACTAAGAAAAGCTGAAACACTTGTGGTTTAAGCAGTTTGTAATTGCTTACCTAATTCATGCCGGGGTTTCGTCATTAAGGGATAAGCTTTCGGGCTTCGGGTGGCGTTTACGGACTCGTGCTTTACTGCGCCTGGGCGTTCTGGAACAGCCTTGTGAGCAATAACTTTAAGTGAATGGCACGAAAATAAGCTTAAACTCTTACCTTGAAAAACATAGACACCGCATTGTCAATTATCAGTACTATCAAGCCGAACAAATTTGTTCTAAAATTTCTGGCGCACAATGGAAAGTTGATCATGTTCTTCAAGTCCTTGCCCACCGTCACGCTTATCTTAATGAATTAATCTTTGCTCGCTAAATAAAAACTGGGATGCTCCCCAGTAGTAGTAATTAGATTTGCTTGCCTATCTCAAACAAAGTATTTCATGAACGAATAAAATTTTATACTGGCAAAAAAATTTTGGACAACCCATGCATCATCACCCCATTCATTTCGCTGTGTCTGATGTGGTGGCGATCGCCTGACAGTCCATTTACTACTCATTGATTTCAAGCTGGAATGTCCATTCTGTAAATCTTTCGCCTTTTCTTAGTGCCATTCAGCTCATAGACTATTTGGATCAGTAAAGCAGCTAGAAAAATTGTCAAATCAAGGAGGTTTAATTATTAAATGGAACCGCAAGATTAAAAATAAAGGTAATGCTATTTATTCAATTTAGCTGCTTAGCAGCTTACTCGTGAAGTTCAGTTTTATCTAAGGCTGACTGAAAAAAACTGTATTTAAATATATCTTTTATTTCCCATGCAATTAGTACAGAAATACACCGACAAACCCTGGAAAATTATATTAAAAATAAAAGACAATAAAAATCAGATTTTATACTAGAATATTTTTAACACCTCCATTTTTGTTTAAAACTCATAATCTAATATGCTTTAAATCAATATATATTTATTGTAGGCATTTAGGAGTTTTAAAATAGTACATCTTCACTTATATTCAGGAATTTATGTTACTATCTAAAGGATTTGAAGTTGAGATCTATACAGGTACAAGTCAAGGTGATATTGTGGGTTTTTCTGACCGAATCACCACTAATTTAGATAACTTCTGTTCGGAACCAGATAATCGTAATATTGAGTATATAACCGCACCTTTCTACCAATATGAGCAGTTATTGTCTGAGCTAATTTATCCTCGAATAAAGTTGCGAAATTATTTAAAAAGCTTAGGTAATTACACACTAATTCCTGGAAGTACTTTATCAATGGGTAATAGTAAATGCTTTTACCGTTCCGACTCAAATAACTCTTATCATACTTACATTGAAAATACTTACGGCACTAACGTTGTTACTGCTAGCATTCATATTAATATTGGCATCAGTGACCCGGAATTATTGATGCGTGCTTATCGCCTCATTCGTGTAGAAGCACCACTGTACTTAGCCTTAAGCGCGTCCTCTCCATTTCTTGATGGCTATGCTACAGGATATCACTCTACTCGCTGGAAAATCTTTCCACAAACTCCCACTTATGTTCCTCTCTTTGAAAGCCATGCCCACTTTGTACGCTGGACAGAAACTCAGTTACTAGTTGGAACAATGCAAAATGTTCGTCATCTTTGGACATCAGTCCGACCAAATGGTAATTGTCGTCCTTACAGTCTTAATCGGCTAGAGCTAAGAATATGTGACTTTATTGTTAACCCGATTTCCTTGCTTGCTGTTACTGCCTTACTTGAAGCTCGACTATGGCAATTAATAGATGATCCTAGCTTAGATCCACTAGAGATGAGTTGCTTACCAGAAATAACAAGAGCAGAAGATTTAATTACCATAACCAATGCTAATGAAGCAGCTGTTGCCTATCAAAGTTTAGAGGCAGAACTGAAACACTGGGAAGATGGTAGGAAAATTCTAGCTCGTGATTGGATTGAAGAAATTTATCAGCAAGTTTTACCAATTGCTTACAAAAAAGGATTTAGCTTTTTCATGTTATTTATTCAAAAAATTCTCCAAGAAGGAAATGAGGCGCAGTCTTGGTTAAAACTCCATGAACAGGGATTTGATAGTCGGAGTATAGTGATGCAAGCAATCCAAGATATGGCTCAGCAAGAAATAGAATTAGAAGAGAAGATCAACTATAACAATGTTTTAGCAATGAATGCTTAGTAAATATTGACCCATAGTGATGGGACAGGATAATCACAGAATGACATTTACTTACAAACGAACAATTCGATTTCAAGATACTGATGCGGCTGGAGTTGTTTACTTTGCTAATGTATTGAATATCTGTCATGAAGCCTATGAAGAATCATTGGCTGAGTCAGGAATCACATTAAAATCTTTTTTCCGATCTACTTTGATAGCTATTCCAATAGTTCATGCTACTGTAGATTTCTTGAAGCCTATGTTTTGCGGAGACCAACAGATTATTTACTTGACTCCAAAAATGTCTTCTCAAGATACCTTCACTATTAACTACGAAATTTACTCTACTGAAGAATCAACAAGGCTTATGAGTAAGGCAGTTACTAAGCATATGTGTATAGATGCCACAATTAGAGCTAGGAAAGAACTACCAGAATCAATGATGAAATGGCTTGATCAATGGGGTGCCACATCAGAATTAAGATGTTAATTGTTAGGATTTTTCAGATAATTCTTGCCATAATCTGAGAATCTTCTAGGTCAAACCCTTCAAAAATTTTCAATTTTTGTAAGTGTAAGGGAAGCGAAGTGAGGAATCTCACAATATGTTTTGCTTCCCTCAACATAACAAATCGATACTTTTGCAAGACATTCAATGGATCGCAGAAGAAATTAAACTGTAAAAAGGAGCTTCTATCGTGCTTGAAGAAACAATAGAATTACCTGCAATTCACACTATTCTTGATGTGCAGCAAACAACCTGTTGTATAGTCGGGAGTGGACCGACAGGAGTAGTTCTCGCACTACTTTTGGCACGTCAAGGTGTTCCTGTGATATTGCTGGAAGCACATAAAGACCTTAACCGTGACTTCCGGGGTGATATTGTTCACGCGGGGGTTTTAGAAATTATGGATGAACTTGGTCTGACTGAGCGTTTGTTCCAGCAGATTCCTCATGCCAAAGCTGATAAAATTAACTTCGCCACTTCTAAGCAGACTGTTACCTTTGCAGATTTTAGCCGGTTGAAGACTCGTCATCCATACGCCACAATCATTCCCCAAGTCCAGTTTCTTGAATTTCTGATTGCTGAAGCACAGCGTTATCCAAACTTTAAGTTATTGATGGGTGCAAATGTACAAGAATTGATTGAGGAAGATGGAATCATTCGGGGTGTCCGTTATCGTGGGAATAATGGTTGGCATGAAGTGCGAGCACAATTGACCGTAGGTGCAGATGGACGCTTTTCCCGTATCCGTCAATTAGCAGGTATGGAATTGAACAAGACAGGATCACCCATGGATCTGTTATGGTTCCGTCTGAGCCGACACCCTGAAGAACCAGAGGGTTTGATGGCACGCTTTGGTTGTAAGCGTATTCTAGTGACGTACAATAATTTTGAAAATAATTGGCAAATTGCTTATGTTATTCCCAAAGGTTATTACCGTCAGCTTCGTGCCTCTGGGATTGAAGCATTGCGACAGTCTATTGTTGAGTTTGTACCAGAATTTGCTGATCGCGTAGAACAAATCAAGGATTGGAATCAAGCTTCCCTACTTTCTGTGGAAGTGGGTCGTCTCCCTCGATGGTATCGCTCTGGCTTGCTGTTAGTTGGTGATGCGGCTCATGTGATGTCGCCTGTAGGTGGGGTTGGAGTTAACTATGCAATTCAAGATGCTGTTGTAGCAGCAAATGTTTTGGGTAATCCACTCCAGGCTGGACGGCTACAACTGAGTCATCTAGCGACAGTACAACGCCAACGTGAATTATCAATACGAACTATCCAGGGTTTTCAAACCTTTATCCAAAAGCATATTATTGCCAAGGCATTGCAATCGGATAATACCTTAAAATTACCGATGTATTTGAGTCTACCAATTTTGCGTGACATTCCTGCCCAATTACTGTCATTTGGTATTTTGCCAGTTCATGTGAACAATAGACTGAGGGTTAATTAAGAACGAATTGTCGTAGCTTTGAGCTATCAATTCATCCCGCAATTATGCAATGCCCCAAAAAATAATCGGCGTTGCTGAATTTGGCAATGAATTATGTTTGTGTACATTTTTGTAGTCTGAGCAAAACCCTTACAGAGACGTTACATATAACTTTTCTACACAACCCTAAATTTGTAATTCATATTTTGATTCAGCAACGCCAAATAATCTCAAGCCCTGGTAAATGAACCACATTTTTTGTCTCCCCCACGTTTACGCTCCTTAGCGCTTATTCTACCTACACACAGCCGCCAAGGAGTGTCTATCCTGTGGTCAGTTACTGACAGATTCCAGCCATGCTTGCCAAAACTGAGTAGCTTGAGTCTCAAATTTTTGAGAGTAAGCAATTGTTTCCTGACGCAATTTTTCAACACTAACACCATGGGTTTGACTTATCTCGTGAGTATGATTGCTTACCCAAGATTCCAAGCCAGCAATAGTCACTTCTGGATGAAATTGTAATGCCAGACTATACTTACCCCAAGAAAAAGCTTGGTTCTTACACTTGAAGCTAGAGGCGAGGTGGATGGCTCCAAAAGGTAGTTCAAAAGTGTCTCTATGCCAGTGCAGCACAGGTGTTTGATCTGCTGCTAAATGAACCAAACACGTCTGCGTTCCTTCATAGCTGAGTTCTAAAGGTGCCCAACCCATCTCCTTGTCAAAATTACGATATACCTTGCTACCAAGAGTACGTGCCATCAATTGAGCACCCAAACATATTCCCAAGGTCGGTAAATCAGCACTTAGACGCTTTTCCAGTAAATGTAACTCATCAATTAGAAAAGGATAATGCTGCTCATCATCAGCTCTCATCGGACCTCCTAAAATTACAAAAATATCTGGAGTGAGCGAATCTACATCAGCAAGATTATCTAGTGTAGGCTCTAAATATGTAACTGTATAATTTTGTTGGTTTAGAACTTTGACTAAACTACCAAGATGTCCAAAAGCAGTATTTTTAACATGTCTAATGACAGTGACGTTTTTCATATTTCTTGCATTCAGTGACAAAAATTACAACTGTTGTCATTCAAAATCTCTAATATTCATCATTAGACAGAATTAACATAGGTTTTATCGATAAAAACTATGGCTATTCATTATTTCTTCTACTGAATACATCGATAAAAAACCTTGAAACCCTTACTCGGCAAAAAAATCACAGCCGTTATTATTAGCGTTTGATATTTATGGATGAGATTTAGGCTTCTAACCTTGATTTTGAAACCAAGTCCGGATGTTTGATTATAAGTTCAGCATAACAGTTATAAAAAAAACAAAAGTATCTACTAATATTATAATTTTAATTTATTTGACTTTTTTCTTGTTTTTTTTTAATATAATTTTAAGAAGTACAGCCAAATAGATTAGCTAGTATTTGGCTCTCAGCATCTAGAAGCTTACAGAAATATCTGACAATCAACATAGTTCACATAATTAGTGGGTTTTAAAATTACAGTCTGCAATTTGGCATTAGTTATATTGAGAATATTGGCTAAGATAATCTGCTATCAAGAGATTTCAGCACTTATCTAGTTGATACTCTCAAAAGTACATTGCAACTATTTGAGTATTTTTGAGGTTCAGTCCAATGCAAGCTACTTTAGTAAAAACAAAGCATATAAGTTCAGAAAACATTTTTGCCAGCAAGCAGAATTTGTTTCTCTTTTTCAAAGAATGTCAAGAAGAATCAATCAGAAAATCTCAAAGACAAATTGCTAGTATTTCTTCAGAAACTAGCCTAATAGATCCATTGTCAATATTTGAGATAATATATAAATCTGACAAAAAATGTTTTTACTTTGAAAGAATAGATAGAAATGAAGTTATAGCTGGTGTAGGTACTGCTCTAACATTCAATGCACAAGGAATAAATAGATTTTCAAAAATTAAACAGTTTATCCAGTCATCTCTATCTAATATTATTAGTGTTGGAGATTTACACTTACCATTTACAGGGCCACATTTTTTTGGTAATTTCACATTTTTTGATAACAACATTGAACCTGATTTTCCTTTTTCACAAGCAACTGTATTTTTACCACGTTGGCAGATGGCTTGTTACCAAGGTAAGTTTGTTGCAGTTGCTAATATTGGAGTTGATTCAGAAACAGACATAGATTTTTTATCTGAAAAAATCTGGCATACTTATCAAAGGGCACACTTTTTTAACTGTGCTTCAAGTATTGAACTGAAGAATCAAGCATGTCTCCTTAAAGAGAGAGAACTCAATATAATCAATTCTGGGGGCTTTAAAGAAGCAGTTCAGTCTGCATTACAGGCAATCAAAGCAAATGAATTTAAAAAAATTGTCCTAGCTCATGCTGTTGATGTCATTTCATCAGGACCCTTGGACCCTCTGCATTCTCTCGACAAATTGCGTGTTAAATATCCTAATAGTTATATTTTCTGCACTAGTAATGGGAAAGGACATAGTTTTCTGGGTGCAAGTCCAGAGCGTTTAATCAGAGTAAAAGATGGTGAGCTTGCTACTGAAGCATTAGCAGGTTCGACTCCACGAGGTAAAACTGCAACTGAAGATATGGAACTTGCTAATTTACTACTTTCTAGTCAAAAAGATACTTATGAACATCGGATTGTGATCGAGTCAATTGCAGCTCGCTTACTAAAATTTGGTATCAAGGCGGAAATACCTCCTCATCCTGCTATATTAAAGTTACCAAATATCCAGCATTTACATACACCAATTAAGGCTAAAATGCCCAATGACTTACATATTTTAGATCTTCTTGCTAAATTGCATCCTACTCCTGCTGTTGGTGGTCAGCCAAAAGATATTACTTGTGACAAGATTCGTAATTATGAGAACTTTGAAAGAGGTCTTTATGCATCACCTATTGGTTGGATAGATTATCAAGGTAATGGGGAATTTGCAGTAGCAATTAGGTCAGCACTATTGGGCAGATATCATGCGAGACTTTTTGCAGGTGCAGGTATAGTAGCTGATTCTGACCCGAATAAGGAATCAGAGGAAGTTAACTTGAAGTTACAGGTGCTGATGGATGCCTTAGTTTGATTGCAATACCTCTTGCATAAAAGATTTGGCGTTGCTGATTGAGAGTATGAATTAGCCTCACCCACGCTGACTCGGAGTGGTTGACCACAGGATAGAATCGTTTTTTAAACATATCGAAAATGTCAATTCGTACTTCGATTTAGCAATGTCATTTCTCATATATGTGCATTACTGCATTTATTTTGCGTAGGATACAGATGCTTTAGTAACTTAAGTTGTTAATTCCATAATTCATATTTCTGTTGTTAATTGGTAATTGGGAATTGAGAACAAGAAGAGTAAAAAACTAATTTTTGTTACCTATTACCCATTACCAGTCCTCACTACATAACTAACAACTTACGTTAATATCTCTCTGTTCTGTGAGCTGAAGATACACGGTTTTTGACGTTTCTATTATGTGTCTATGACTGTTGATTTTAGTAATATTAATTCTGTATGGGCTTCTATCTTAGTAGAAAGCTTACATCGCCTAGGATTGACCAGAGCTGTTATCTGTCCTGGGTCACGTTCTACACCCCTAACTTTTGCTTTTGCTCAGCACAATCAAATAGAAGCAATTTCTATGCTGGATGAACGCTCAGCATCCTTTTTTGCTCTGGGTTTAGCTAAGCGTTCGGGATTACCTGTTGCTTTGGTTTGTACTTCAGGTACAGCATGTGCTAATTTCTATCCTGCATTGATTGAAGCTAGAGAAAGTCGAGTTCCACTCATTTTGCTCACAGCAGATCGACCTCAAGAATTACGTGATTGTAATGCTGGTCAAACTATTGATCAGATTAAAATATTTGGGAATTTCCCTAATTGGCAATCGGAATTAGCATTACCATCTCTTGAGATAGAAATGCTCAGTTATCTCAGGCAAATTGCTGTTCATGCTTGGGAAAAATCACTATGGCCTATATCTGGACCAGTACATCTCAATATCCCATTTCGTGAGCCTCTAGCTCCTATTCCGGAAGCAGAAGTTATGACACTCATGTCGCAATTTAAAAGCGATGAATTTTTTACTAACATTGAACAAATTACCTTCCCCAATCCTCCTTGCAGTTTTCCGGAAATCAATTATTTCAAAAAATGGGAGCAATCTCCTCGTGGTGTGATTATTGCAGGTCCTACTCAACATCAATATCCAGAAGCATATTGTCGTGCGATCGCTCGGATTTCCAAGAGTTTAGGTTGGCCTGTACTTGCTGAGGCATTATCTCCATTAAGAAATAATGCTGCTGTGAATGATTATTTAATTTCCAGCTATGATATCATACTGCGGAATCAGACGTTGGCAAAACAATTCGCACCAGAAATAGCGATCAGAATTGGTGAAATGCCAACTAGTAAAGTGCTACGGACATGGTTGCGTGAAACCCAACCAATGTGCTGGATAATTGATCCAGGAAGTCGTAATCTTGATCCACTCCATCTGAAAACTATCCATCTGCGTTTATCAGTTGAAAAGCTTTCTTATGAATTTTCTGAAACAGAAAATAGAAATAGTGATTATCTGCAACTTTGGTGTTATGCTGAGAAAAGAGTTCAGCAATCTGTAGATAAAACAATGAATCAAATGGATTCATTGTTTGAGGGGAAAGCAGCCTGGTTACTCTCAAAAAGTTTACCAAAAGGTACTCCTTTATTTATTTCCAACAGTACACCAATTCGTGATTTAGAATCTTTTTGGCAGAGCAATGACTCTCAAATCACACCATATTTTAATCGTGGAGCCAATGGAATTGATGGTATTGTTTCTACTGCATTAGGAGTTGCTTATTGCCATCAAAATGGTGTATTACTGACGGGTGATTTAGCGTTACTACATGATATCAATGGTTTGTTGCTCAGAAACAAATTTAGTGGGCACCTAACAATTGTATTAATCAATAATAATGGAGGAGGTATATTTGAACACTTGCCTATTGTCAATTTTAATCCTCCCTTCGAAGAATTCTTTGGTACTCCACAAAATATTGATTTTTCCAAGGTTTGTGCAGCGTATGATGTGGAACATGAACTCATTGGTTCCTGGAAAGAATTAGCTCAAAAGCTCAATCCATTACCAACTAAGGGAATTCGTGTTTTAGAGCTACAAACTAACCGCAAAACTGATGCTAAATGGCGTAAAAGTAATTTAACAAAAATTGCCGAAGCTATATAAATCAGGGGAATTCAAACTATCAAATAACAACACAATATTTATACAGGGAGGAAATAAATTATGTGTGGAGTCGTCGGATTATTCTCTAAGCAAAACCCAATTGACGAATCAGCATTAAAACGAGCGACCAAGAGTTTAAATCACCGTGGTCCAGATAAAGAGGGTTATTGGGTTGCTCCTCATGGGCGAGTTGGATTGGGTCATACTCGTCTGAGTATTATTGACTTGAACACAGGAGACCAACCGATTGCCAACGAAGAAGAAAACATACATGTTGTTGTCAACGGAGAATTTTATGGCTTTGAGGAAACCCAGAATGATTTAAAACGATGGGGACATAAACTGCGTACTCATTCCGATAGCGAGATTGTTGTTCACCTCTATGAAGAATTTGGTACGCAATGTCTGCAATACCTACGTGGTGAATTCTCATTCGTACTGTGGGATGAGCGAAATGAGCTGTTGTTTGCTGCTCGCGATCGCTTTGGCACTAAGCCACTTTACTACATTGCAACTGGTGGAACCCTGCACATTACATCAGAAATTAAGGCTTTGTTAGCAGCGGGTGTACCTGCTCGTTGGGATCATGAGTCTTTCTTTCAAGCCAACAGCATCCAACTAGACCAAGACCGTACTCTTTTTCAAGGTATATCTCAGATCCCACCAGGTCATTTTCTCCTGGCATCCCGCTATCGTGTACAACTGATTCGTTATTGGGATTTTAATTACCCTCGTATCAGTGATTCCCCCAAGCAAAAAACTGAAGGTGAGTATATTGAAGAACTGCGGCATACTTTGAATCAAGCAGTTCAACTCCGGATGCGAGCCGATGTACCTGTGGGTTGTTTTCTCAGCGGTGGTCTTGATTCGTCCACAGTCTTGGGCATGGCAGCAACCCACTCTTCTACACCACTAGATGCTTTTACCCTTTCATTTGACCATGCTGCTTACAACGAAGAAGCAATTGCTCGTGAGACAGCCGCACGGGTGGGAGCAAAACTCCATGTGGTTCCAGTTCGTCAATCTGACTTTGCCGAGCATTTTGCAGATGCTGTTTGGCATGGCGAAATGCTATGTCGTAACGCCCATGGTGTTGCCAAATATCTCTTGAGTAAAGCGGCACATCAAGCAGGTTACAAAACTATCCTCACAGGTGAAGGTTCCGATGAGATATTCGGTGGATATGCCCACGCACGCCGGGACATGTTGCTCTACAACACCAGAGGACAAGACGAAGAGACAGTAAAGCGATTGTTGAGGGAATTACAACTTAACAACACAGTCTCATCAGGTATTTTGTTACCTAATGGTGCACCTGTATCTTTAACAAGTGTGCAACGGACATTAGGTTTTGTACCGACATGGATAGAAACTTTTGCTGAGAGTAGTATTAAGTTCCGCTCACTTTATTCATCTGAGTTTGCAGCCCAATTTGCCCAGCGAGATCCTTATCGTGTCTTCTTAAATCGGTTAGATGTACATGGACAACTGACTGGACGAGAGCCAGTGCATCAATCACTCTACTTGTGGTCTAAAGCCATGATGTTAAATTACATCTTGAGAATGGTTGGTGACGGCATAGAAATGGCACATTCTATTGAAGGTCGTTTGCCATTTTTAGATCATCATCTGGTTGAGTTAGCATGCAACATACCTATCTCTCTAAAAATTCGTGGGATGACTGAAAAATATATCCTTCGAGAAGCCGCACGACCCTTTTTAACTGATACTGTTTACCGTGGTGAAAAACATCCGTTTATTGCTCCACCTTCTACCCTGAAAATGGATGAGCCTTTCCATGAATTAATCCAAGATACCCTACGTGGATCTACGATGGCTTCATTACCATTTTATGACCAAGGTGCGGTCATTGCCCTGTTAGATAAGCTACCTGAGATGGATCATAGTGCCCGTACTTCAATAGACTTCGTGTTGATAGAAATATTAAGTGCTTGTGTGCTTCAAGAACGCTTTGGCTTGACTCCAGGCTTCAATTGGTCATGAAGACCAAATATTGGTTCTGATGAAATCCTGTTACTATACAAATGGCCTGGGAAAGCTACATTATCTTGACTCTGGGCTTGCAGATGGGGAAACCATTGTCTTTTTGCATGGATTTACTGGTAGCAGCCGTGACTTTTTAGTCATACCAGATTTTATCACCAGTCGCTATCGATGTTTAGTACCTGATTTACCTGGACATGGGCAAACTCAAGTTTTAGAAAATGAGGCTGTATTTAATACAGCTGGTCAAGTCAGTTTACTCAAGCAATGGCTGAATTCTATCGGGCAGAGGAAGTTTCATTTATTCGGTTATTCTATGGGTGGTCGATTAGCTATTCAATTTGCAGTGCAAAATTCACATCTTTTACAATCACTCATTTTAGTTTCAACTACAGCCGGAATAACAGAAGAAACATCTCGCTTAAATAGAGCAAAAGCTGATATGCAACTGGTTCAGAGACTTGAAAATTCCACCCCTACTGACTTTTTACTTTCATGGTTAGCCCAGCCTCTTTTTCAAGGGATTACTAACAAAGGCAAGGATTTTGCGATCGCAGAAGTGATGCGTCGTTTACCGATCCAATCCTCTGGATTAGCCTCTAGTTTAAAGTACTTTAGCAGTGGAGTTATGCCTGCTGTGTGGCATCAGTTACACACCATAAAAACATTAACACTGGTGATAGCTGGTTGCAAAGATCAAAAATATTTAGATCTGGGACATCAGTTAATTAACTTAATGCCAAATTCAGTCTTAGAGGTTCTAGAAACAGGTCATAGTCCCCTGATTGAATCCCCTGATTTACTTTGGGAACAAATTGCTAAATTTCTCAAATGGAGCTATCAATGTTGACAACAAGTTTGACACAAACCGATTGGAAAACTGTCAAAAATTATGAAGATATATTCTATGAAAAAAATGATGGTATCGCTAAAATAACTATCAATCGTCCCCACAAACGTAATGCATTTCGTCCAAAAACAGTATTTGAGCTGTACGATGCCTTTACTGATGCACGGGAAGACCAAAGCATTGGTGTTGTCTTATTGACAGGGGCTGGTCCACACACAGATGGCAAATATGCTTTTTGTGCTGGTGGCGATCAAAGTATTCGTGGTCATGGAGGGTATGTTGGTGATGATGGTGTACCACGCTTGAATGTGCTCGACCTCCAGCGCTTAATCCGCTCAATGCCAAAAGTTGTGATTGCCCTTGTGGCTGGTTATGCAATTGGTGGTGGACATGTACTTCATATCCTCTGTGACCTTACAATTGCAGCAGATAACGCCGTTTTTGGTCAAACAGGTCCTAAAGTAGGTAGTTTTGATGGTGGATTTGGTGCTGGCTATCTTGCCAGGATAGTTGGTCAGAAAAAAGCACGGGAAATTTGGTATCTCTGTCGTCAATATAATAGTACTGAAGCCTTAGAAATGGGGTTAGTCAATTGTGTTGTACCTGTGGAGAAACTAGAAGAGGAAGGTATTAAGTGGGCACGGGAAATTCTTGAGAACAGTCCAATGGCTATTCGCTGTCTGAAATCTTCTTTCAATGCTGATTGTGATGGTCAAGCAGGGATCCAAGAATTAGCTGGAAATGCAACATTACTTTACTACATGAGTCAGGAAGGATCAGAGGGTAAACAGTCATTTTTGGAGAAAAGAAAACCAGATTTCAGTAATTATCCCTGGTTGCCATAGAAGATTAATTAAAACTAGGTAACCTATACAGATGTTGCAATGCAATATTAGGTTAGTAATTAAATAGTGGTGTTGCTGATTGAGAATATGAATTTGCCTAATGCTTCGACCCAGATGTAGAGAATAATAATTTACAATACTTGGTTTTTGAATTTCATATTCAAATTCAGCAACGCCTGAATAGTGATACTAAGTTGCATTCAAAGATAGTACCCAGTCATTGCGACGAAGGAAGCAATCTCATTGACTCGAACTACTATGATAGAACGCAACTTGGTATGAGTGTAGTGTATTTTGCAAATTTTCCAGGAGAATAACAAGTTATGGCAGTTTTATCTCAACAAGATAATGTGAAAAATACCAATGGTATATTGCCATCGAAACAGATGATGCAGATGATCACTGCTTCATGGGTTTCACAATCAATATATGCAGCAGCAAAACTTGGTATCGCCGATTTTTTGAAAGATGGTCCTCAAACTACTGAACAACTTGCCAATGCTGTAGGAGCAGATGCTCCATCTCTTTATCGATTAATGCGTGCTTTAGCCAGTGTAGGAATATTTACTGAAGTTAGGGAAGGATGCTTTGGCTCTACTCCCTTGGGAGAATGTTTGCAAACAGATGCTCCTCAATCATTGCGTGCTATGGCAACCATGTGTGGTGAAGAACATTACCAAGCTTGGGGTAATATTGTTCACAGTATTAAGACTAGTGAATGTGCATTTCAAGACCTCTATAAAACAAGTTTCTTTAAATACTTAAAGCAGAATACAGAGGCGGAACAAATTTTTTGTGAAGCCATGACTAACTATGCAACACAAGCCCACATTTCTGTTGCTGCGGCTTATGACTTCTCAGGAATTAACAAGATAGTTGATGTTGCTGGTGGACATGGAACTCTGATTTCATCTATCCTCAAAGCAAATCCGGCAATGAGTGGAATTCTTTTTGATATTCCTGAGGTTATTGAAGGTTCAAAGCAGAGCATTAAGGCTGCTGGACTCGAAAATCGCTGCGAATTAGTTGCGGGTGATTTCTTTAAGTCAGTACCTAGTGGCGGTGATGCTTATATTCTCTCAACGGTCATTCATGATTGGAATGATGAAAATAGTATTGCCATCCTGAAAAATTGCCATGAAGCTATGGTAGAGAATGGTAAATTATTAATTGTTGAAATGGTGATTCCATCTAATAATGAACCATTTTTTGGTAAAATTCTTGACCTAACTATGCTGGCTATTCATGGTGGTCTTGAACGAACTAAAGCACAATACCAAGACCTTTTCGCTGCGGCTGGTTTTAAATTGACAAATGTCTTCCCTACTAAATCTCCATTAAGTGTCATTGAAGGAGTAAGAATGTAGTTTTAATAAGCTAAAAATCACTCATTTGCATAAACAAGATGCATTGGCTTATTGAGGGATGGTCATCGGAAATATGCAAGTAAAATGCAGAACAACTTATACCATTTCACGCAAATCATGATACAAATTCTTCCCCTGCTTACCAAAATGTATCAACCTTAAAGTGAAACTGTATTAGCACTTGTATTTTCATATTTCGCACCATTCATTTTCATAGGGTTAGGTGGGTACTGTTTATAACGCAAAATCATGGATTGAGCGAAGGAAAAACAGTGTCCACCCTACTACTTTACTTAATCTGTTGGTGGTTATTTAGTGATAAATATTTCGCTAAGAAAAGAGTAATACAGGAATTATCTTTGGGTAGGAAAGAAGTATGATAATTGGGAAAAAGTTACTCTTGGCTGTGATTGTATCAGTGTTAATAACTTGGGGAATTGTTGACACAGCCCAAGCAGAGCAAATCTATGGAGAAAGTAAACCCCTAGGAAAAGGAAATGCCATTACATGGGTAAAGCTTGATGATAGTGGACATCCTTTAGATATTGGTGTTTCTTTTTCTAAGGAAGCACTATCTGGTTTACCAACAGAATCCGATAAAACTGGAAATTATCCCCTCAGGTTAATGATGATGGATGGTAGTGGTAATCCCACATTTGAATATGAACTTCCATTACCAACAGAGGTTTCAGTAACACCATTTACTCATGTGGGAATCAATTGGAATCCAAAGGGACATACACCAGATGGAATTTTCAGTTTTCCACATTTTGATATTCATTTTTATCTGATGGATTGCCAAAAACGTTATGCTATCAAAGCAACAGATCATGATTTCTTGGACAAAGCTTATAAAGCCCCACCAGAGGAATTTGTTGCACCAGGTTATTTTCCTGCTCCTATGAGTGCTGAACCTCGAATGGGAGTACATTGGGTTGATGCAACTGCATCTGAGTTCCACGGGGAGACTTTTACTAAAACGATGATATATGGGTTCTATGATGGAGAAATAGTCTTTTTCGAGCCAATGATTAGTAGGGATTTTCTCCTGAATAAGCCTAATAAAACTTTTCCCATCAAACAAACAGCTGCATATCCTCAAGATGGCTACTACCCCACTGCGTATAGCATTAATTATGATGCGAATCATGAAGAATACACAGTGTCTCTCAATGGTTTAACATTTCGTCCAGCCACTGTTGCTTCTGTTCCTTAATCAGATTTGCTAGAAAACCTATTCACTTATCAGAAATACCAAAATTTAGTTAGTTCAACTAGAATAATCTTTTCCAGATATCTTTACTTTGTATCCTTTGTGTCTTTGTGGTTAATTTTTTCTCTATTAGGACTTACGCACTCATTACGAGAAATCAAGTGTTTGGGATTGCTTCCTTGCGTCGCAATGACTATCTGACAAATGCCTAATTTCTTGCTCAATTAGCATCCACAATGAAATATAGTTTTCAGTTCTACCCTTACCAACGCAGATTTAAGCAGCCCCTAAAGACTAGTCACGGTTCGTGGGAAATTAGAAAAGGGGTTATCCTGCAACTAACAGATGAATTAGGTTATGTAGGTTTAGGTGAAATTGCTCCTTTAAGTTGGTTTGGTTCTGAGAGTATTAAGCAGGTATTAAATTTTTGTCGCCAGCTACCATCAGAAATTACTGATGCAGATATTTTTGCTATTCCATCAGATTTGCCTGCTTCACAATTTGGGTTTGAATCAGCTTGGGAATCTGTTTATTTAGCTCGATTTGAAGATAAAAACAATCAGAATAAATCACACAAACGAATTAATTTTAGTGCCTTATTACCTACGGGAAAAGCTGCTTTAAATGAATGGAAAATTCTTTGGGATCAAGGCTATCGTACCTTTAAGTGGAAAATTGGTGTTGCTTCAATTCAAGAAGAGATTGATATTTTTTATCATCTAACTCAACAATTACCTCTGGAAGCAAACCTACGATTGGATGCAAATGCTGGATTGAGTTTAGCACAGGCTGAGGAATGGTTGTGGGTATGTGAACATACCAAAATAGAGTTTTTTGAGCAACCATTGCCTATTACTCAGTTCAAGCAAATGCTCAATTTAACTCAACGTTATTCAACTTTATTGGCTTTAGATGAATCCGTAGCCAGTTTTGAACATTTGCAAGCATGTTATCAACAAGGATGGCGAGGTATTTTCATTATTAAGCCAGCAATTATCGGTTCCCCTAGACTGTTGCGTCAGTTTTGTCAAAAATATGAAATTGATGCTGTTTTTTCTTCAGTCTTTGAAACCTCTATTGGCAAAAAAGCAGGACTGAGACTTGCGTCTGAACTATCCAACAACCATCGTGCAATAGGTTTTGGGTTAGACAATTGGTTTATAAAAGATGATTTTTCCTCAGAACTTGAGCATTTTTTATAAATAAACAATTACTACAAAATTAATCATCAAGATATATGGAATCACCTCTAAATATCTGGAAAAACAGGACTAATAACCATTGGCTAGTAGGCCAAGATAACTCAGCATTTTTTTCCTTAGTTGAAACATTCTATGAGGAATTTACCCAGCTAAAAAATAGCTCAAATACACAAACAATATTACTAGTAGAACCCGATTCCATTCGATTTTTTGCTGGTTTTCTAGCTGCTTGTTCAGTTGGTTTCCAAATTTTTATCGGTAATCCCTCTTGGCGAGAGTATGAATGGGAACAGGTATTCAATTTAGTCAAGCCAGATATACTTTGGGGAGATTGCAAGTATTTACATAAATATTTTAATCCCCAGTCAGACAATAAAAGCAATGGTGAAAAAACCGTTAAAAATTGGATTATGATTCCTACTGGCGGTTCATCAGGTAAAATTCGTTTTGCTATACATAGCTGGGAAACTTTAAGTAGATCAGTAGAGGGTTTTAGAAATTACTTTCAACTGATTAAAATAAATTCAATATGTGCGCTTCCCCACTATCATGTTAGTGGCTTAATGCAATTTATGCGCTCTTTTCTATCCGGTGGTCAGTTATTAGTTGTACCTTTTAAAGAACTCAAGTCTGGTCAATGCTGTGATTTTGATCCAACCGAGTTTTTTATATCTCTAGTTCCAACTCAATTACAACGTTTATTTGATGATGTCAATATCACACATTGGTTATCTCGATGTAGAACAGTTTTTATTGGCGGAGCACCAACTTGGTCTGAGCTTTTTGAGAAAGCTAGATATTATGGAATCCGCCTAGCAATTTGCTATGGAATGACAGAAACTGCATCACAAATTGCTACTCTCAAACCAGAAGTATTTCTCGCAGGTAGCAATAGTAATGGGAAAATTTTACCCCATGCAGAAGTTAAAATACTGAACCAAACAGGGGAAGAATTAGCACATAATCAAACGGGTACGATCGCCATAAAATCTGGTTCACTTGCACTTGGTTATTATCCTCAGCTTTTTCCAGAATCCGAATACTATCAAACTGATGATATTGGTTTTTTTGATTCACAAGGTAATTTAAATATAGTTGGTCGTAGCAGCAATAAAATCATTACAGGTGGTGAAAATGTTTTTTCTACTGAGGTTGAGTCTGCTATTAGATCTACTCATCTTGTTAAAGATGTTGCAGTCATTGGTTTACCAGATAAGTATTGGGGTCAAATTATTACTGCTATTTATGTTCCCTGTTACCCTAAAATCTCATCTCAAGAAATTAAAAATGCTCTCGATGATAAACTGTCAAGATTTAAACATCCTAAATTTTGGGTGCCAGTTGAAATATTACCTAGTAATAATCAGGGAAAAGTAAATCGTGAACAACTTTATCAAATAGCAACTAGACATCAAATATGCAGCTAGACATTAGATATATATATGAAAGCAATAGATACTATTTTGAATTTCTGGTTTGGTGGCAAAGATGAAGTAGGTTACGGCAAACGTCGGTTGATTTGGTTTGCTAAGGATCCAGAGTTTGATCGCAAAATTCAGACTTATTTTCAAGCAGACTATGAAGAAGCTAAAGCTGGTCAACTTGATCACTGGAAAGAATCAGCCGATGGCTGCTTAGCTTTGATAATCCTACTTGACCAATTTCCACGCAATATGTTTCGCGGTACTCCTCAAGCCTTTGCTACTGATTCTCAAGCACTTTCCATCGCGGAGTATGGAATTACCAAAGGCTTTGATCGAGAACTACTCATGGTTCAGCGTTGGTTTATTTATTTACCATTTCAGCACAGTGAGGATTTACAGCGACAGTACCAGTCAGTTGAGTTATTTCGTCGATTGGGTAATCACCCAGACAATCAAGATGCTATCGATTACGCCATCCGACACCTAGAAATTATTCAGCGCTTTGGACGCTTTCCCCATCGCAATGATATTTTGGGTAGAGCTACAACACCTGAGGAAGCAGAGTTTTTACAACACCCTGGTTCATCGTTCTGATTTTTTGGGAAAAAATTCATACCAATTCTTTATGAAACTGCGTTAAATAAATGGAGTTTAGACCAATACAGTTCACTTAAGGCTAAACACTAAAACTGGCGTAGGTTGGTTTGTGTTCCTTAACCCAACGTTATCAAAGGTTTGTTGGGTTTCCCTATCGCTCAACCCAACCTACATTTATTTTTTTCTTCCCAGAGTGACATCAGAGGATTATTGTTTGGTCAAAGCCAGTTACCAACTAATACATAGGGCGCCCAGAAACCAGGACGCTCGTAATTAGGGTATTGTTTTAACAATTTTACTTGAGCCCGACGCAAAGCCTCTGCTTTGGTTACCTTCATCTTAGCCAACTCGCGGTAAAACTCACCCATTAAGATAGCTGTGGAGCGATCGCTAATATGCCACAATGAAGCTAAGGTACTCCTGGCCCCAGCTTTCACGGATACCCCAGCTAAACCGAGGGTAGCACGATTATCCCCAAGGGCTGTTTGGCAAGCGCTCAAAACCAGCATTTCTAATGCTTCTGGGCGAGTTTCATCCCGACGACGCAACAAGCTATCAAACTGAGTGACATTAATAGCACCATCTGCCGCTAGTATAAAAGTTTTCTCTGGTTGGGAGCTAAATTGACCGTGGGTGGCTAAATGCAGCACATTAAAGGGAGTCTGATTAAAATTTGTTTCTAAGGTAGTGCTGGTAAATTCTTGGTCTAGCAGTTGTTTTTTAGATACCCCTGCTTTATCAATCAATTTCAACTCAGACTTAATTCCTGGTAAGGATGAAAACCTCTGAAATTCTCGCGGTGGCTCTACTAATCCAGCAGCTAGGACTTCCAGTGGCTCTCGCCCTATGGGTTTGGGTGCAAATAATTGGAGTCCTAAACTCAGGGCTATGG
This sequence comes from Calothrix sp. MO_192.B10, assembly GCA_030065055.1. GTDB lineage: Bacteria > Cyanobacteriota > Cyanobacteriia > Cyanobacteriales > Nostocaceae > Calothrix_A. Next base: position 2,099 of record JASJDS010000084.1, on the reverse strand, counting down.
CGTATTTCTCCACTAGATATTGCTTTCCATCATACAGAGTAGCCATAGGCACATTTCGTAATTCTCTATCTAGTACAAACACTAGGGTGTTGACTCCACTCTTTTGCAAATCCGACTCTATATTTTTGATTAACCAATTATATACTTGCTGTGACAGTGCTTGCACTGACTCAGTTTTTTCAGGGTCTAACAGATTTTCGCGCAACTGTGTGAGAATGGTTTCAACTTCATTCTGGGATTTATTAACTGTATAGTTACGCAAGGGTTGTTTAGGAATTTTGACAATTACCTGTAGTTGTTGCGGTAGAATAATAGGATAAATAATAGCAGCAGTAGGGTTATCTCGGTCTACTACGTTATCCAAGACTACAGTTTGAGCATCTATGCAAGCTTGACGAAAGTAATCATCTAATTCTGCCAATTGCAGTGCTTCAATTCTCTGTCGAGCTTTCTCTAAAATCTTCACCTTGTTGCTAGGATTGGTTTGCTGTGACTGCAATAATAAAGCAACCGACTGCCGATAGACAGGCTCTACACTTTCCTTAAAGGTATATTGCACATCTCGATTCACCGCCACTAAGTCGCTGCGGAGAGTCTGCAAATCACTAATTGCGTTATCATAAGAAGCGATCGCACTTTGTATATTACCCTGTTGTTTCAATAAGCGCCCTAACTGCCAATGCCAGCGGTAAGCAATATCTGGAGCTTTAATGGCTTGGGCTATTATAATTGCCTGTTGAGTAAGTTTTTGGGCATTTGCAAATTGCTTGGTTTGTTCGTATACACTACCTAAAGTCCCAAGGGCAAAACTCTCAGCTCGCTTATCTGCTAAATCTTGGGCTTGTTGTACTGCTGTAGCAGAGATTTGGACAATTGTTTCGGGTTTAATTCCCAACTTCAGCAAACTTTGAACCAAATGAATACGGGCATAAATTGTGGTTTGAGAAGCAGGTAAGTTGGTGAGTTGGGCTTGAATTTGTGGTAATAGTCTTTGTGCAGCTGGGGTTTGTTTGGTGTTGACTAACAAACTAAACTGATTAATTTGAGCTTGGACTTTGGTAATCGGGTTAGGAGTATTTGTAGCAGCTTTTTGATAAAATGCGATCGCACCCTCAAATTTTTGCTCTACCCGTGCTGTATTGCCCAAACTAAACCAAGCAGCGCTCACATTCTCAGCAGACTTTAACTTTTGAGCAATTTCCAGACTTTGCTGCAATACCTGACGCGATTGTTTTAAGTTTCCTGCTAATTGTAGGGCATCTCCTAAAGACCGTAATTCTACTGATTTGGTGATAGAGCTAGGTTGTGATTGTAACTCTTTTTCCAATGCAGTTAAAATTGTCAAACTCCGACGATAAAAGCCTAAAACTCGCCATGCTTGTGCTTGGTTAATGCGGCTACCAACAATCCCACTTTGATGATTAATTTGTTTATATATTGCTTCTGCACGCTTCCAAGTTGCAAGTGCTGATTCTGCTTGTCCCAAGTCTAGTTGAATACTACCTTGAATATCTAGAATTGGAGCCAAAACTTGCAGATTTTGGATTGAAGTTTGTTCCTGTCTCCGTGTCCCCACGCCTTCACTTTTCTGCGTCTGTGTCTGTTCCACAATACCCAACAACTTCAAGCTTTTGGTAATTGCTTGCTGCGCTGCATTCAACTTACCCAATTTTTGATATGCCAATGCCAGATTACTTAATGCTACAGCCTGTCCTAATTCATTCCCTTGGCTGCCATAGGTTTTTACAACTTGTTGCAATATTTTGACAGATTCTGCAAATCGTCCAGCCTCATATAGTTCTTTACCTTTTTGTAGAGAGGCGATATATGGTGTTTCTACAGTCTGTGATATTCCTACCTTCGCAGTTACAGGAGAACCAATAACGCACAAAAAAGCTGTCACCAGAACCAGGAAAATGAACCATCCGTTACCCATCCTTTGCCAGTTATTATATTTATCACTCTTGCGTTTCATGGAATTTCTCCCCTACTTGTGGGGTAACGAATTATTGACTACAGAAAATGGCAGAGGGACTAGAAGAACTTTGCACAGAGTGAGCAACAAGGACAATATCACCATTATCATCTACAATCCATCC
>JASJDS010000088.1 GCA_030065055.1 Calothrix sp. MO_192.B10 | reverse complement strand
ATGTAGCTGTCCGGTTCCCAGGCTCACCCCGTTTGCCAACAATGGGCGGAGTGATATTTCCTTTCAACTCGCCGATTCGAGATTTGGGCGTATACTTTCCGAGAGTCCCTCGGTAGGTTTTAATGTCTTATACTGACTACTGGTATTTTATCATTTAAAGCTTCGGCTTCGCTCAGCTTTAACATCGAGCGAAGTCGAGATGTTAAAGGCACAGCCAAAGTGCTACCTCGTCCTACATCTCCTGCCTTAAGGCACTTGAGTTTTGGACTTCGACTAGTTTCTATAATCCCATAATAAAAACGAATACTCGAATATTCGAGTAGTATGCTAATTTGAAAAATGTAGAGATTGGTTAATGGAAAAAGTAATAATTTGTCAACTCAAACAATATATGGATGAAAAACAATTAAATATAGCTCAGTTATCTAGAGAAGTAGGAGTGACAGAAAATGCTATACGCGGTTATGTGAAGAACTCTTTCAGCAGAATAGATTGTCAAGTAGCTATCAAGCTATGTACCTATTTTCAAGTTAATGTAGGCGATATGTTTGACATAAAAGAGGTTTAAAAATGAGAACCAAACATGAACAATAAGAGATTATAGAAAAATATAAACGATTTAAATTATGACTAACTCAAACAATAATGATGATATTAGAACACTGTTGGCAGAACTGACCCGTAGTCAATTACAAACACAGCAACAAATACGAGAAACACAGCAACAAATCCGAGAAACAAACGCTACTGTACAGGAAACACAGCAGCAAATACGAGAAACAAACGCTACTGTACAGGAAACACAGCAACAAATCCGAGAAACAAACGCTACTGTACAGGAAACACAGCAGCAAATACGAGAAACAAATGCTACTGTACAGGATTTAACCAGTGATGTAAATCGTGTTTTGGCTCGCAGTGCAGTATTAGATGATGTAGTTTTGCAATTACAAGAAAATCAGCAGATGATGCAAGCGAATTTTAACGAATATCAACGTCATTTTGTACAGCACCAGCGTGCTTTTACAGAACACCAGGGTACTTTTGCAGAACATCAACGCACTACAAACGCAGCATTGAACAGCTTGGAAGCAATTCTTTTAAGACTGATTGAAATCATTGGTAGAGGACAAAGCTAACAAAAACTAATAAGTAGGGCTTGCTGTTCCCGTAGCGCAGGGTTAGCTGTAAAAGTCTTTGGTTGAGGGTAGGGAGAGGACACTTCTTTCTGTAAATAGTTCTAAACCTCTGTTTCTAACCGTGGATCATCTTCCGGTGGATGCCAACCACCTTTTACCCAAAGGCGACGCGCTTTAACAATCGAACCCTCATTATGACGCTCATCATTCAAATCTAAGCGATTACAAGTGGCTCGTCCTGTTTCGGTAATACCAATAATAGTCAAACCATCTGCTGACCAAATAAAATGGTCAGACCATTTTTGCTTACGGGGGTTAAAAATTGGGATATTTTTCCCAGTTTCCGGGTCAATGCCAGTTGTAAAGTTGTAGCGATAGCTATTACAACGCTGACAAGCCAAAGCTAAATTATCAAGTTCATCCGATGAGTTAGGAAATGATTGGGGAATAATATGGTCAATGGCAAATAGAGCGGCACTTGCTTCTTCCAAAGCATGGCAATATTCACATAGGTACTTTGCTCGCTCCCTGACTAACTTTCTGGTTTTATCATTGACCAAAAAATAGACTGGATACAAGCCCCCGGATTTATCCGTGGAGAGGAAAAATGTTTTCCTTATTTCATTAGCCCTTCGATTCATCGATGGGGTAGTACTTTTGACTTTTGACTTTTGACTTTTGACTTTTGACTTCCGCGAAGCGGTTGACCGTCATGATTCGGCAATCACTTTAGCATTGAGTAAAGTAAAAATGCGATCGAGTTCCAATATCCCCGTTAATTCAGCTTCCTCTTCCGATGTGAGCATATCAACCTTTTTCTTATTGGTAAGGTGATCGAGCCGAGATTGTAGTTCTGGGGTAAATTTGAATAAATATAAATCTCTAACTTTGCTAATTTGAATGCCAGATTCTACCCAGGATGAGGGTTGAACCATCATTTGAGCAATCATGATATTTATGGCTTTAGTTTCGATGTATGGTCGTATTCTAGCAACGAATACTACCACCACTCCATCACTCCATCACTCCATCACTCCATCACTCCCTCACTCCCTCACTCCCTCACTCCCTCACTCCCTCACTCCCAATCACCCTCCCCCAACAATCGTCACCACCTCCAAGCGATCGCCTGCTTGAATAGTGGTAGAATGCCAAAATTGGCGATGTAAGATTTCACCGTTATATTCCACCGCCACCAGACGGGGATTAAAGCCCAGTTGTTGCAGGACATCGGGTAAAACCATAGGCGAAGGCAAACTACGGGCTTCACCGTTCACCTGGAGGGTAATGGAGCTAGACATAGGCTTTAGTACCAACCGGCTGAATCCGGTTCAATTGGGACAAGAAATATTGAGTGACTAAAGTTGGTTGCTCGGCTTGCATAATTGCTCTAACCACCGCTACCCGCCTCGCCCCAGCATCAATCACATCATTAACATTATTGGCATCTATACCGCCAATGGCAAACCAGGGAAGAGAAGAATTTTTTGCCGCATAACTCACATATTCTAAACCTGCTGCCGCTTTACCAACCTTCGTAGGGGTTTCATACACTGGTCCCACACCAATGTAATCAGCCCCTTGAGCGATCGCCTCTTGCATTTCTGACATATTTGTGGTAGAACGACCTATCAAGCGCTGAGGACCAAGTAGTTGTCGCGCCATGGCAATGGGCATATCCTGCTGTCCTAGGTGTACGCCATCGGCATCCACCGCCAGGGCTAAATCTACCCGATCATTGATAATGAAGAGAGCACCGTATGCATGACACAACTGTCGCAGTTTTGTAGCTTGTTCTAGGCGGACATGATCATCAGCGTTTTTATCCCGGTACTGCAACAGGGTGAGTCCACCTTTGAGAGCAGCTTCCACAGTTTCTATTAAATTTTCATCAGGGGAGGTAATAAGATATAAATGCGATCGCAACAGCATTTGATGCCGTTGATACCCCATTAAGTTACTTTCTAGGGTATAAACCCGATAGCGCATTTGTTTAAAAGCTTTCCCCATATTGGGATCGTAAAGCTTGCTGTATTCTTCCAATACCCGCATGGCTTCTTGCACCCGGCAGAAGTTTGCTTCCAGTAGAGACTTAATACTACTACGTTGCTCTTCTCGGGTATGGCTTAACTCTGTACCTGCATCCCCTGGGGTATCCCTAGCGGCTCTCATCTCCTCAGTGTGCCAGCGAGCTACCTCTTGCCGGAGATCTTTACATTCAGCAACTAACTGGGAACTGTTTAAACCAAAGCGACACCACTCTTCGATAATTCGCAATCCCTCCCGGGTACGATCCAAGTTGGTGTCTAAAATTCGGTAAACTACCTGTTGTATCTCTTCTTTTTGGCTGTATGGACTGACCATTACAACACCCCCATTAGTGTCTTCATCGTCACAGCCAGCCTGTTTCATATTCACAACGCTTTTTGGTTCTTGTTTTTTTTTACTCAGAATTAAGGGAAGACAGACAAGGATGAAGTTCAAACAAATAATGCATCTAGATAAAGCTAGGGCAATATTGAAGAAATGTGAATTATTCCACACAGATCAATTTGTTGCTGGCAGTGGCTGTCTCACCCCTCATGTAACTACTTTGTATGAAAAATAGCCAATTGGTCAATACTGTGATTAAGATTATCGACATCTAGCTCGTCGTCAGAGTATAAAAAAATTTTGTTTGAAGGAGTGTTATTAAATTGATTATGTCCCAAGAGCTTGCCCCGTCTCTCAGAAAGAATATTAAGTCAGTATTTTCGCGGAGTAAAGAATGTAAATCATCTTCTCACCTCGAATTAGGTTTATTTTCCGTGTTACCTTACCCAGCCATAGCTTTGACTTTGGGTATGGCGATCGCAAGTATAACTGCATTAGGCGCCAACCAATCAGCAGTTATGGCTCAAACCTCATCCACACCAAAATCAAATTCTGCGGGTGTCAGATCAATTTCTCAGGTTCGGGTATTGTTTGTCAACCCAAATATGGGAGATGACAAGACTGGTAATGGTGAGCAACAATCACCCTTGAGAACTATTACCCAAGCTATACAAATTGCCCAGCCCAATACAAAGATTGTTTTAAGTAAAGGTACTTATAGCACCCAGACAGGGGAGCAATTTCCTTTGATACTCAAACCAGGGATTTCCATTCAAGGAGATCCCCAAACTAAAGGACGGGGGATAATCATTCAAGGAGGTGATAATTATCTCAGTCGTTTCTTTGGCAGTAAGAATTTGGCTATTGTTGGTGCCAAGCAGTCAGCTTTGAGGGGAGTTACCGTCACCAATGCCAATCCTAGGGGTTATGGTTTGTGGATTGAGTCGGGGGAGATGGAGGTATCGGAAAATACCTTTACTGGTAATACCCAAGATGGCATTGCGGTAACGGGTAAAGCCGCACCTACCATTGAGAAAAATAATATTTACCGTAATGGTGCTAATGGCATCACTATTTCTGGTAATGCCAAACCACAAATTCGGGAAAATGTCTTACAACAAACAGGTTTTGGCATTAGCGTAGCTGAAAACGCCCAACCGTTAATAGTTGGTAATTCGATCCAGTACAACAGAAGTGGAATTATTGTCCAGGCTAATTCCCGCCCAGTTTTGCGAAATAATGCCATTCGCAGCAATAAGGAAGATGGGTTGGTTGCTATTTACCAAGCAATGCCAAATTTGGGTAATACTACAGAGCCAGGAGGTAATCAATTTGCTAGCAATGGACGGTATGACATTAATGCCAGTGCTGCCAAGCAAACTCTTTCAGCCTATGGCAACAATTTAGGGCGGAATCGCATTGCCGGTCAAGTGGATTTTTCTGGTACTGCGGTAGCCACTATGCCTAGCGTACCAACTATGTCCGCACCATCCAGTAATCCCACCCCTACCAGACGACTGCTACCATTACCTAGGAGGAATAGGGTTGTCAGCAAGAACGGCAGTTCTAGTCAATTTAATAGTCAGTTACCATCTATACCTAAAAATAGACCATTGGTATCTAACCAACCTAGAACGAGTAAAAAGGTTGCTGAGAGTAATTCTGGATTTCCCAAACCTAGAAAGTTGACATCCAGGCAACCACTGAATTCCGCGCCTAGCAATTCATCCAATAATCGGCAATTGAATTATGTGCGTATCGCTCCCAATACCATTGAATTTACAGCACCTAAATCTCCCACTCCCCCAACCAGACAAGTGAGGCAACAGAATTTACCAGTTCCGGGGGCTAATATTCCGGGGATGGATAATGGTAATATTATCAACCAAAACCCTAGTAATTATACTAATAATTTGGCTTCTTCCAATACTAATAATGCTCAGGTTGGTTCTCGTTACCGAGTCATGGCACAAATCCAGACTCAAAGGGATCAAGAAATTGTTCGATTCCTCGCTCCCGATGCTTTCCCCACAGTATGGCAAGGTCAAGCATATATGCAAGCGGGGGTATTTAGCAGTGCCTATAATGCCAGCAATATGCAAAAAATTCTTAACAGTAATGGTTTAAGGGCAATTGTTCAGCCTCTAGATTATTAACAGGACTTACGCAATTGTCACAATCGGTGATTGGTGCGTGAGGTTACAAGTCTGATTCCTACGTTCAAATATTCTCGCAGCGTCACGCACCCTACAGAAAAAATATGCCAGTTGCGTAAGTCCTAATTAATTAAACTTGGCATTCAGATGCGTAATTTTATTATTTAACCTGAGTTCGGGATAAGGAAAGGGGCAAGTAGTAAGCTGAAAATAACGTTAAATCCAGCACCTGCCCTATGTTTAGTTTAGATGCATCCCAACTGCCACGTAGACGATTTCTGGGATCAATTTGAAGTTCAATAGCACAAAAAACGACTAAAACATGGATTCATAAAACGAATTAGGGCAAAAGATGAAGCATTTGACTCATGACGGATAATCAAGGGATTCAAGAGAGAACATTAACTTTTTGCTCTCCAAAATAAGTATTATATCGAGGCTTGAAGCGTTTTTTTGACGAACAATTAGGTATTTTGTTGTTTAAATAACCTCTATTTGTATCATATTCTATGTTGGGTTCCACTTCGTTTCACCCAACCTACGAGGGATTGCTTTTGACTTTTGACTTGCGCGTAGCACTATAGCACTACGCAATTAGGGTGCGGACATTGTTGAATGCAGCAAACCTATGAACAATAAACTTATTACTTATTACTTATTGCTAATGCTCTGAATCAGAATGGTAACTAGAAACCCCAGCAAGGTAGACATTCCCACCACTGAACCACCTTTAGCATAAGCTTCTGGCAACATAGTCTCAGAAATTACCGTTAACATCGCCCCGGCTACCATTGCTTCTAATAGAGAAATAATTGATTCAGGTGCCTCGGCAAACACTATGCTACCCACAGCAGCCACAATCCCTGTGAATAACATGATGGCACTCCACATCAATAAAATTCGGGTTTCGGGAAATCCTTGTTCTCGCATACCATCTGAACTGGAAAGAGCTTCGGGATAGTTGGAGAATAACACCGCAAATATTAGGGAAGGACTAAGGGGAGCCATGACAACATGAGCACCGATTGTCAAGGCTTCGGGAATACCATCCATCAGCAGTCCCAACCAGATGGCAGTGGGAGCTTGTTCTTGTTTTTGCAGACTTCCTGCCATGGCGGTGACAGAGGGAAGTAAATGATCTGCATTCATGCTCTGGAGGGCTTGTTGAACCCACTTGCTCACTTTGTTTGGTTCAAAATGCTGTTTATCCTGTAAGTAAGCTGTGACTATGTCCTGCTGGAGAAATTCCCTGAGAGCATCCTCTAAATTCCGAGATTGCTGTAACATTTCGTCGAAGTCCTGCTTACGTAGTGTCCAGACGGTTGCATCTGTCTTAGCCACAGCAGTCACGGTATGGTTGGCTCCAGTGACAAAGGAAAATCCCCCAAAGGCATCACCAGAGGATAAGATAATTGGTTTTCGCCTAGGATTGTTGGGATCGAGTAATTCCACTTCTCCTTGATGGACGATAAATAATCTATCTGCGGTTTCCTGGGGTTGGAAGAAAGCATAGCCATCTTCACAGTGGTGGTACACCAAACGGTTGGCAATATCTTCCAGTTCTTTATAGGGAAGGTGCTTAAACAACGGAAACCGACGGATTTGTCTGGCTAACCGGAGAAAATTCTTGGTCTCGCGCTCTACCTTAACTGCATCCGGAATGGTATGATCTTTTCGGATAGTAGCGATCGCTCTACTCACCCAGTCTTTCACTTGTGGTAGTGTCAGCCCGTGACGCTGCTGTAGGTAGCTAGCCACTTCCTCCTGTTGTAATAGGCGTTGGGTGGTTTCTATTAGTTGGGGAGAGGTTTGGAGCAGTTTATCAAAGTCTGGACGAGGTACAATGTCCAGTTTGGTATCTGCTGTGGTTAGGGCAACCATTTGATGAGGTGTACCCGTCAAGAATGCTAGCCGTCCAAAAATTTTGTTGGCACCCAGAATCATGTAGGGTTGAAAATCTACTTGGGGGTCGAGCAGTTGTACTTCACCTGTTTCGATAATATACAGACTTTCACTTGGGTCTAAGGGTTGGTAAATAGTAGTACCTTGAGGATAATGAGCTACCAGTAGACTTCGAGCCAAATTTTGGGAGTCTTCTGGGGAAAGATCCCGAAAAATATCAATGCGCCGTAGCCGAGACAGACATCGTTGAAATCGTTGTGCTTGCTTTTGGCTCAAGTGAACCAGGGCTGTAGAGGGCTTGCGTAGGAATCCTCCTGACTCGTTGACAAAGCGATTAACTACCGTAAAAAAAAGATTTCCCAGGATAGAACCAATAACCAGTTCTAGTAAGTGACCTTTTTTCGTGGCGTTGCTGACTAAATCAATCACCAAGGCTGCTAGTAAAGCACCTGCACCAAAGGCCGTTAGAAAAGCCAGCATCCGATTTTTCGGTTTCCAAACCAAGGAAGTGATGGTTCCCAAGGGCATGGAACAGGAGCTTAAAAGTCCCGCTAAAAAGGCTTTAGTAACGATTTCAGACATTAATATCACCTCTTAAGGGATAGGTGCGTACTCCTCCAAAAGTATAGTCTTTAGCTAGAACGGGCAGAAGCCCCACACTGTAATCTTTGATTCAGTGTTGGGATGAATGCCCGGACAAAAATGAAACACCCCTCGACCATATCAAACCATAGGTTTGACCGGAACTCATAGGTTTTTTGTGTCACTCTCGTACCAAGGCAGAGCCTTGGTATGTGTGGCGCTCGGCTCTGCCTCGATTTGGAGGCGGAGCCTCCAGCCCTGTGTTCCTTGACTCTGGCAAGGAACAAGTCTTGTCACAGATGTGGGATGAACATTTACCCTCAAAAAAAGTCACCAAGTCAACAGCCTAGGAGTAGGGGGGTTAGGTTTCCTAGGTTTTAATGTTAATAACAATACTTTTCAAACATCAGCTGTTGTTGCAATTGGGCTAGGGGTAAATTGGTTATTTCTTCTTCTGTGAAGATAGACTGTGTGGGTTGCTTACCTTTAGCTTTTGGACTACCAAGCTTCATTGGGGTTCCCCTTTGGATTGATTAGGGTATTACGATTAGGTTATTACACTTTTGAGATGGGTTTAACTGTTATTGTTCGTGGCTATACAAAAATCAACTTTTCAGTAGTATGGGATGAACTACGCTACACTAAAAACATTGAGGCGGATATCTCTAGCGGTAAATCCCATAGATTTATATACTTATACCGCTTGCTTTGTCATGTCCGCAGAAAAAAAAGCAGAAATCCCATTTCAGTTTTATCAACTCAAGCCAGTTCACTTTGCTGACTTAATCAGAGCCGCACAATTGATTTTTTTACCCTCTAAAGGCGTTTCTGGTGTATATACAGGTATTGATTGGGAAGAAATAGGGATTCCGGATGATGTCCTAGAAAACTTAAAGGCTTTAGGCAAAGAGTATCAATATTCATCTCCCCATATTCCACCGGAAATTATTTGGGGTAAATTAACCCCTGAAACCAGGGTGTGGTTTATTGAGAACAAAGATGATTTATGGACTCTGGAAGAAATGTTTCCTATGCTTGATGAAGATTAGGGCAGTTGAAACATTCCGTTAGTAGATAAAGAGAAAAGCGTCCGGGAGTGTTGCCGTGTTTCCACCCCAAACGCTTTTCACTTTCACTTGCTCCTCACACACAAATAGAATATAACATGACTCTTTTAAAAGCGCAAGTGTTTTGTCGGAAATTTTGGTAAAACTTTCAATACCCGGTGATGGGATGAGGGAGGGAAGGAGTGTAGACGCGGAGCGGCTTCTCGTAGACACGAAGTGGCTTCTCGTAGACACGAAGTGGCTTCCCGAAGGGTAGAGTAGAGTAGGAGGGAAGGAGTGATGGAGTGATGGAGGGAAGGAGTGAAGACTCTTAAACCGTCAACCGTCAACTATCAACCGTCAACTATCAACCATCAACCATCAACTATCAACTGATTATCTTTTTGAGGGGGTTTGGGGGATACATGGACTCCCCCAAGCTAATTATAGGGATTCGATGTCCCTATAATTAGCCATTTACTAGTTTCGTCTTTGCGAGTAAGTCATGTATCATTGAGGGATGATAACACTTAACTACCGTTACCGAATCTATCCAAATACCACTCAACAGCAAACATTGATTGAGTGGATGGAAATTTGCCGCAGTGCATATAACTATGGATTGCGATCAATAAAAGATTGGTGCAACAGTCGTAAGTGTTTGATAGATAGATGCTCTGTTGAACGGGAATATATCCTAGGTGCTGACTTGAAGTTTCCCAGTGAAGTCAATCAGCTTAATTCTCTGCCTGGTGCGAAGAAAAAGTTCCCCCAACTGGGTAAAGTACCTTCCCAAGTCTTGCAGCAAGCGATTAAGCAGTTACATCGTGGTTGGGAATATTTTCAACACAGAGGATACGGCTTTCCTCGCTTTCAAAAATATGGGCAGTTTAAGTCCTTACTGTTCCCTCAATTTAAGGAAAATCCTGTTACCGACTCCCATATTAAGTTACCTAAGATTGGGGCAATTGTGATCAACTTACATCGCCCAATTCCATCTGAGTTTGTGGTTAAGCAAGTGAGAATCATCAACAGAGCAGATAAGTGGTATGCATCTATCAATATTCAATGTAATGTGTCAGCTCCAGAACCAATGCCTCATGGACATGCCATTGGGGTTGACATTGGGTTAGAAAAGTTTTTAGCAACCAGTGACGGTGTGATTGTGGGGCCGCCTAAGTTTTTGAAAAAAATGCAAAGCAAGCTGAAATCGCTGCAACGTAGATTGAGTAGGAAACAAAAACGGTCAAACAATTACTCAAGACAACGGCTTAAAGTTGCTCGACTTCACCACAGGATTGACAACACAAGAAAAGACTTTCACTTTCAGGTTGCCCATACTCTTTGTGATACTGGTGATATGGTTTTCATGGAAGACTTAGACTACCAAACCACCGCTAAAGGGATGTTTGGAAAACATATGCTAGATGCAGCATTTGGGTAATTCCGCACCATTGTTAAGTACGTGTGCTGGAAGAGAGGAAAGTTCTTTAGTGAAGTTGATGCAAGGGGGACTTCTCAAGAATGTCCCGAATGTGGCGCAGAAGTTAAAAAAGACCTGTCTACTCGCATTCATCAATGTCTGGAGTGTGGATATACCACAGACAGGGATGTTGCCAGTGGACAAGTAATTCGTAATCGGGGATTAAGTACCGTGGGACACACGGGAGTCGAAAGAGCCTGTGCAGTCGGTCTGCCGGGGACTGGGAAATCTCAGTCTAGGTCAGAGGCGAGACCCCGCAAGGCTGACGCCGTGAGCGTCAGCCGAACGGGAAAAACCAGGAAATCCTCAAAGTGATTTGGGGAAGCCCCCACCACAATCCCAAGATTTGGTGGGGGAGGATGTCACTGCAGAATATCCAAAATCGGGCGTGCTAACCAATTAAAACCAACTTTTAGCTGATGATCCAAGGTTGGCATCCGGTACAGGTAAGCCAGACGACGAGCAACGGATGCCAATGGTCCTTGCAAATTGATACCTAAACCTGTGAGGGTGGCGTTATCTACCCCTAATGCCATCATTTCCCCTAAGTTCTGGTAGCGGAAGGGAAGTAAGGGACGATTGGTTAAACTTGCCCAGATGTTCCATGCAGTATAGTCAGCTTGTTGGAAAGCAACTTGTGCAGTTGCTGGAACTTCTTGACCCTCGGCATCGCGACATTCGGCAATATCTCCCAAGGCAAAAATATGGGGATGCTCGATTAACTGTAATGTAGGAGCGATCGCAATTTGTCCCCGTTGATTTTGCTTACAATCAAGATTGGCAATCGCTGGACTAACTTTATTTCCTACTGTCCAAATTACTAAGTCTACGGGAATTGTATCCGTACTGCCTTTGTATTCTAAGGTAATGCTATCTTGAGCAATTGATTCGACTTTGGTTTCCAAATCAATAAATACCCCTCTGGCTGATAATGCTTTTTGAGCAGCTTCCCGGTTAAAATCTGGGGAGGTACGTAAAATGCGATCGCTTAGTTCAACTAATCGCAATCTACCCCGATTACCTAGTCTATCTGCTAGCTTACAAGCCAGTTCCACCCCACTGTAACCGCCTCCAACAACTGCTACTCGGATTTTGTCAGCATCCGATTCTGTCAACACCCGCAACCGTTCTTCTATTTTGTATGCATCCGTAATTGTCCGGAAGGTGTGGGCATAAGAAGTTACTCCAGATACGAAATCCGTGGGAGTTTCTCCTCCTAAGGCTAACACCAAGCGATCGCAATTAATTTCCAAACCATCTTGGAGTCGTACCTGTTTTTGCTCCAGATTGATGTCTGATACTACCCCTTGATGGAAACGCACCCCCGTATCTTGCAACAATTCTACGAAAGGAGGGGCGATTTCCCAGGTTTGCAGTTCTCCTGTGAGTAATTCATAGAGTAGGGGAGAAAATACAAAGCGATCGTTTTTGTCTACTATGAGGATTTTCGGCTTGGGCATATTTTCCCACGGTAGCTGACTGAGGCGCAAGGCTGTGTAAAGACCACCAAAGCCTCCACCAAGGATACATATTCTACTAGGTTGTTGTTGGGTCATGGATATATAGTGGACTCCCACTCCTGGCTAGGCAACTTACTATCAGTGTAATGATTTATTGCACTTTATTGCTATGAACTAACTATCCTGATATAGATTCATGGCGATTGTATGCAGAAATGTATTTAACTCCTAGGGAAAAGTAACCGAAGGTCTTCGACCTTCAAGTCAACAGGAAGAGCCGCATATTTCCTTCTTCCTTCGCTTTCATGAAAAAGAATGGGCGAAACCCGAACATCATATGGGTTAATCCCCATAATAGCCTTTTACAAATGTTTTGTATAAATTGGAATATGGAGATTCTACCCACAACAATCAGTATTATAAAAGCGTGAAACCCGACACCAATAAACCTCGTCAATATTTCAGAATACTCTTTAAAATCTGTAACAATAACAATAGAGATAATTCCAACACCAAATAATTCAATAGACTTCACGAGCTAATTTCTTAGGTTGTTATGCGATTTCCTAAAATGCATCGTTCAATGCGCCAAGTTACCACCCATGTAATTGCAATTGTCTTGGGTGTTGCGTTCACTTTTGTTTCCTTAAAGGTATCTCCTTCCCAAGCAGAACCAGCCCCCATTTATGATAATTCTGCACAAATAGTTGCTCAAAAGCAATCTCCAGCCACCATAGCTGTGGGTAATAGCAGTTTTGTCACAGCTGCGGTGAATCGAGTGGGTCCTGCGGTAGTGCGGATTGATACCGAACGCACCGTTACCCGTCGCGCTCCCGATCCGTTTATGGATGACCCATTTTTCCGGCGTTTCTTTGGAGATATTCCCCAGCAACCAACACGAAGACAAGTACGGGGTCTTGGTTCCGGTGTAATTTTCGATCGCAGTGGTTTAGTATTAACTAATGCCCATGTGGTTGATAAGGCAGATCGGGTGAAAGTACGCTTAAAAGATGGGCGGACTGTGGATGGCCAAGTTAAGGGTGTGGATGAAGTTACAGACCTAGCTGTGGTGAAAATTAATGCTAGTAATTTACCTGTCGCACCTTTGGGTAATTCTGGTAAAGTACAGGTAGGAGACTGGGCGATCGCAGTGGGTAATCCTTTAGGATTTGATAATACTGTAACCTTGGGGATTGTTAGTACTCTCAAGCGTCCTAGTTCTCAGGTAGGTATTTCTGATAAGCGTTTGGACTTTATTCAAACTGACGCAGCAATTAACCCTGGTAATTCCGGTGGACCCTTGGTAAATGATAGGGGTGAGGTGATTGGTATTAATACTGCCATTCGCGCCGATGCCATGGGAATTGGCTTTGCTATTCCTATCGATAAAGCTAAGGATATTGCCAGCCAGCTACAGCGCAATGGGAAGGTGGCGCATCCTTATTTGGGAGTACAAATGGTTACTCTCACACCAGATTTAGCGAGGCAGAATAATAGTGACCCCAATTCTGCTATTACTCTTCCAGAAGTCAATGGTGTATTGGTAATGCGAGTTCTACCCAATTCCCCAGCAGCTAGTTCTGGTATGCGTCGTGGAGATGTCATCGTTGAGATTGATGGTAAAGCTGTGAAAACTGCCGAAAGATTACAAGATATGGTAGAAAATAGTCGCGTGGGTCAAACCTTACAGGTAAAGGTACAGCGTGGCAGACAAACTCAACAGTTATCTATTCGTACTGGTGAGTTGCAAAATGCTTCTTTGAATTAGAACAGCTAAAATAATTGTTGTGAGAAACGCGGTTTAGTTTTATTCATATAGAACTAAACCGCGTTTCTTTTGCACCAAAGAAGGTTAACTGATTTTTTTGGTATTAGCATTCTCACGTTGAAAATAAATAATATAGCACTACGTTTTTAAGTTAGGACATTTTTCCCTTTCCTCCTTTCCTTTTGGGCAGTGCAAGATATGTTTAAGATACCTACGAAATTTAAGTTTAGGACTTCCGAGAACAGGAGGCAGAGCCTCCTTTCCCCTAGTTACCAGGCTCAGCCTGGTAACTAGAATATAGAGCCTCTGGCTCTTGTTTTACCTAGCGGCGAAATTACTTGGGATGAATTTCTATCATTGCTACTTTATAATTTATCTCAAGTTACAGTCACAATGCATCATTTCCCGGTAAGCTATAAATTAGCAGTATAAAGAATAATTGCTGCATTTTTGCTAAAGTCGTAACCCTATTACAATCGGCACTATTATGAGCATGAAAGTCAAACGCCTGACAATGAGATCCTTTCGTGGAATCGGCGATTTGACCCTAGATTTTGAGGAGAATGAACCCATTGTATTTATTGGTATTAATGGAGTGGGAAAGTCTAGTATTATTGACTGTCTAGCTGTTCTTTTGTCACGTTTTACAAGTTCAATTCAACATTCAACATCTTCGGGTAGGTTGTTTAGGGAAGAAGACATTAATAATAAACAAAAGGAAACATATAATGAAATTGCAGTTTTGATAAATGGTCGGGAAGTAACATGGTCTCTGAGTAAAGTCAAGAAAGGACGTAATAAAGAGATAAGTAGTAATCTTACAGAATTAAGAAAAGAAGTTACACAAATCAAACAAAAGCTCGAAGATAATTCTCGGTTTAATCTCCCTATTTTAGTTTACTATCCCACCAATCGTGCAGTATTAGATATTCCTTTAAAAATTCGTAAACAGCATTCATTTGACCAAATAGATGCTTATGAAAATGCGTTGACAGTCACAACGAGTGATTTTAGATTTTTTTTTGAATGGTTTAGAAAGCGAGAAGACTTGGAAAATGAATTACTGCGAGATAAATCTAATTCTAATTATAGAGATAAACAATTAGAAGCAGTCAGACAAGCTATTTCTTCATTAATTCCTGAATTTTCAAACTTACGGGTGCGACGTTCTCCTTTACGAATGACTTTACAAAAACAAGATGAGGAACTCATAGTTAATCAGTTATCTGATGGGGAAAAATGCTTGTTAGCAATGGTAGGAGACTTGGCAAGACGTTTAGCGATTGCTAATCCAGGCTTACAATATCCACTCCAAGGCAGTGGTATTGTCCTGATTGATGAGATTGAACTGCATCTTCATCCAAAATGGCAACGAGAAATTATTCCTGCTTTCATAAGAACCTTCCCCAATTGTCAATTCATAGTCACTACCCATTCACCACAGGTAATTAGCCATGTAAAACCCGAAGGAATTTATCTTTTGGAAAAGGTGGATCAAGGTATTATTGCTAAACGACCAGAAAGTTCTTTTGGTAGAGACAGTAATCGCATATTAGAGGATTTGATGGGTGTACCAAAAAGACCACAAGATATTAAGGAGAACCTACATAAGTTGTTTGAACTCATCAATTCAGGTAATCTTGATGCTGCGAGGAAATTAAGTGATAAAATTGCGGAAATTATTGGGGAAGATGAGCCAGAGTTAGCCAAGGCAAATGTATCTATTCGACGCAAAGAAATTCTCAAACGGTGAAAT
Organism: Calothrix sp. MO_192.B10; assembly: GCA_030065055.1. Taxonomy (GTDB): domain Bacteria; phylum Cyanobacteriota; class Cyanobacteriia; order Cyanobacteriales; family Nostocaceae; genus Calothrix_A. The sequence goes on along the minus strand of JASJDS010000088.1, from coordinate 10,710 downwards.
ATATTAATAAAGGTGAGGAACCAAAAAGCTTTACTGCTTGGAAACAACAAGCAAATGATGACTGGCAACCTGATTGGGAGAACTTTAGAAATCCAGAAAAAGCCAGTACACATAATTCTTTGTTACAGGAGCAAGGATTTATTTGTTGTTACTGTAATCGACGTATTAGCAGGGATAATAGCCATATTGAACATCTAAAACCTAGGACAAGATATTCTCATTTAGAACTGGACTATACTAATTTACTTGCTTCATGTCAAAGAGAAAGAGAACGAAAAGAACCTTTGCATTGTGGAGCTAAGAAAGATGAATGGTACGACGAAGATTTAATGGTGTCACCACTAGATATTAACTGTACTGATTTTTTTCAATATACAGAAGATGGACAAATTTTACCAACCGAAGTACTAGAGAAAAAAACTGCTGCTGAGACAACTATTGAGAAGCTAGACTTGAATATTGATAAACTGCAAGATATGCGTTGCCAGGTAATAGAAGCAATTCTGGACGACTTTGAAAACCTCACAGAACATGAAATAAAATCGTTACTTCATGGTTTTGAACAAACTGATGACAATGGTCAATATGAAGAATTTTGTGCAGTAATTTCCTATATTATCCAGCAATATATCTGAGAACCTATCCCAACCAATTATTTGCATCCAGATATGAATTTTGGCGTTGCTGATTGAAAATATGAATTTAACTCACGCATTAGACGCGCAGCGGTGAGACAGCGCGGTCTTGGGGGTTTCCCCCATGAGCGACTGCGAACCCGAAGGGCTTTCCGCAGGATAGACGCAAAGGCGCAAAGTTACAAAGAAAAATAAAGGTGATTTTGACGTTTCATATCCTGATTCAGCAATGCCTGAATTTTTATCCATTTACACCTTCACTGATTGGCAATTTGGGCGCAAGCCGCAGCGCCCCTACATGATTTATAAATCGCGCTTTTGGTTAATTGGGATTAAGGTTTCCAACCTGTAAGTAAGTTTGGATACCTTGTGGATTGAGAAAAACTTTCTTGGAATCCAGACAGGCGTTGTTTTGCTGGCTCATTACTTAAATTCCATAGGGTCTCATAGAAGAAAAAAGATACACCGGCAAAATTGCGATCGCGGGCTTGTTTGATTTGGGCTTGAATTTGCTCTATTGGCACAAATTTACGTTTCAAACCACTGAGAATACCAATACTTACGGGAATATGACTCTTGGCAGCTTTGACTTCTGGTTGTTCTAGCTCTTTAATAAATACATTCATATCGTTGCGATATATTTGTATTACCAAGTCCTCTACTAATCCCATGCGTTCCCATTTATGCCAGTCTGCTAAAAAGTATTCATAGGAAAACTCTTGGGGGTTTGGGGCGACGGATAAAATACAATCTCTCTTCACTGCTTTAATGGCAAAGAATACCCGCTTCATAAAGTCGGTGATTTTATTGGCTCGCCATTGCACCCATTCCGGATCTTTGGGATTGCTTGGGGGTGCTTTACCATTATGTTCTTTCCTATACATGGCTACTGTATAGGGGTCATATCCCAATTCTGAAGGTAAGCCGAAATGGTCATCAAATTGAATCCCATCAATATCGTATTTTCTGACTATTTCTACAATTAGGTTTTGGATGAATTTTTGTACATCTGGACGAAAAGGACTCAACCAAACCCGATTGTGAGTTCCTTCTTTCCAAATTCTACTACCATTACGGCGATTGGTAAGCCAATAGGGACGCTTTTTGGCTAACTCAGAGTCTGCTGGTGCCATAAAGCCAAATTCAAACCAAGGAATCACCTTTAATCCTTGTTTATGTCCCTCTTTCACCGCTTCTTTGAGCATATCTCGCCCTTTTAATCCCGGTTCCGGATCAACAGAGATACCAGTCACCCTTTTAGCAACCCGACTGGGATACAAAGTGTAACCCCAATTCCACACCGTGGGATAGACAACATTAAAATTGAGTTGTTTAAGTTGTTTTAAAGCATTTTTTAAGCGATCGCGTTGAAACAGAACATCGCTATCAATATTAGTTAACCACACCCCCCGCAATTCTGTCGATTGCGCTCGCGAACGCAAAGGTACATTTTGAGCCTGTATGGGGAAGGATAACATCACCACAACCACCATACTCAGGAGACATATCCCTGCAAATAAGGATCTTCTATTTCTCAGGGGATTGAGCCAACCAAACCCAAAACGCCAATTTAAAACAAACTTCATATCTACAATTCTACAATCAGTGCCAAAATTTACCTTAGCATCATCAAACCATCAACTAATGTGACTATTGGAGAGAGGTAAAAGTTGCTAGCTTGAAAACAGGGAGTGAAGGAGTGGAGGAGGGAAGGAGTGAAGGAGTAGGGGCGGGGTTTCCCCGCCCAGAGTGAGGGAATTATTTTCAGATCCGCAGGTTGTGGGATTTTCCCCTAGGGGACTAACTTGAAATAGTTAATCAGCGCGCAGTAGGGGCGCATTGCGTGCGCCCTTGAGGTGTTAGTCATTTCAGTTAGCCTCCTGCGGAGGAGCTGCGCTAACAGTTATCAGTTATCAGTCACAAAGCATTTTCAGATCCGCAGGTTGTGAGATTTGCCCGTGGAGGGCTAACATGGCAAAATCAGGAATCTAATTGCCGACGAGAAACACAGTACGCAGCAACTAAAGATACCCCAAATAACATTCCGGGTTCGGGAACTCTTTTTTTCGGTGGTTCTCCGTTGTTGTCGGGATCGATACCAGAAGAGGTAGGAATTACTGGCTGGGGAAGCTCTGTAATCTTGGCATATAAGCTCGCGGTGGAGGTTTCACCTTCATTACCAATAATTTCATCTAAAAAATTTGCTCCACCATCTTGACTAAAACCAGCCAAGGTAATCTGATATTCCTTGTCATTAGAAGAAAAGGTTCCTAAAATCCCATTCTTTGTGAACTTGACAATATCTGCATTTTGATCCGGATCGTCGGATAAATTAGGTGTATTAACTAATTCAAAATCAATTAAACCTGACTCATTCAAAGATAGTGGGTTATTGAGGGAAAAGTCGAAGTTCAAAGGAACATTTGCTACAGCTGTATTGAGCAAAACTGTGCCATTAAAGTATGTTAAATCGCCAATTGCAAATAAAGAGTCCACTCCCACATCATTAAAGGGAATCGCTGTAAATGCCAGTTCATTGGCACCAACACCAAAGTCATCCGGATCTCCCCACCTGAAGGTACCCGTGCCTACACCGGAAAATACAGGGTCTGTATTACTACCAGCAGATGGTGTCCCCCATTTCACATTGTCAAGATTTCCAGAGAAAATTTGAGCTTGAGCCGATGAAGATACTACCGCGATCGCAGCATACGTGGACAGGGTAGTAGCAACAAGTGATTTTAGTTTCATTGTGACGCTCTAACTCCTATCCAGGAGCTTTAATCTATCGTTTACTTTGTCCAGGGTAGTAAATACACTGAAAAAGTGACAACTGTAAATTGTACCTTTTACCGAATCTTTATATTTACTTTGCCAACAGTTCATAAAAAAGATTGCAAAAATTTATTCATTTTCAAGGAATATTTATGATTACACGTCTAATTATATATCTAATAGCTTGATATTAACATTTTATAAAAAAGTATGTTTTTTTACTAAATTTTTCCGGATCTTATTTTTAAATATTTAGATACAGAAATCTCTTTATACTTAAGTGTTTATACGTAAACAGATTTCTAATATCAAGTTAATACCTGTCTTGATTGCTAGTATATATGACTGCAAAGATACTGCGATATATAGCGCTACGCGCAAGTCACGCATTCAAAAGTCACGCATTCAAAAGTGTACTGTTTATAGGTTTTAGCGTTCAATAATGTCCTAACGTATATGCGTAGTGCTATATATTTGGGACTTACGCAACTGGCATATTTTTTCTGTAGGGGAGGCAAAATGCGGTGTAGATTTTCTGCCCGCATTATTGCCGTTGCGTGAGGTGCGCGAAGATATTTTAACGTGGCAATAAGATTTATAACATCATGCACCAACCACCGATTGTGACAATTGCGTAAGTCCTGATATTTTATCAATGTCAAAAATAGAACTTCTCTGATAAAAGGTTGGGTGTGGGGAGTGTGGGGAGTGATGGAGTGATGGAGTGATTAATTAAACTGTCAACCACCAACCACCAACCACCAACTAACAACTAACAACTAACAACTAACAACTAACAAAGATGATTGTGCAAGAAATGTAACGAACTAGACGAGATCAAAACATTTCTGGTAGGTTTGCATACACAATAGTTGGGAGATGCAATATTACTGACATCGATCATGTCTCAATCAACTATAGAATCAATCCTACAAGAAGAACGCCTATTCTCACCGAGTGAGTCATTCTCTGAAACTGCCCATATCAAAAGTCTGGAAGATTATCAGCGTCTTGCCGAACGAGCTAAGGCAGATCCGGAAAAATTCTGGGCGGAACTGGCCCAACAGGAATTACACTGGTTCCAAAAGTGGGATACCGTTCTAGATTGGCAACCCCCCTTTGCTAAGTGGTTTGTGAATGGCAAACTGAATATTTCGTACAATTGTTTGGATCGTCACCTGACTACTTGGCGTAAGAATAAAGCTGCCATAATTTGGGAAGGAGAACCGGGAGACTCCCGTACCATTACCTATGCCCAATTACATCGGGAAGTATGTCAGTTTGCCAATACCTTAAAACAACTAGGGGTTAAAAAAGGCGATCGCGTGGGAGTTTATATGCCCATGATACCAGAAGCTGCGATCGCTATGTTAGCCTGTGCCAGAATTGGGGCGCCCCATAGTGTGGTATTTGGTGGTTTTAGTGCGGAAGCTTTGCGGGATAGGTTAATTGATGCTGAGGCTAAGGTGGTAATTACCGCTGATGGTGGTTGGCGTAAGGATGCCATTGTCGCCCTCAAGCCTCAGGTTGACAAGGCTTTAGCTGATGGAGCTGTACCAAGTGTAGAAAATGTGGTGGTTGTCAAACGTACCGCCCAAGATATTCATATGCAACCAGGACGGGATCATTGGTGGCATGATTTACAACAGGATGCCTCCCCAGATTGTCCCGCAGAACCTATGGATAGTGAGGATACTCTGTTTATCCTCTACACTTCCGGCAGTACGGGCAAACCAAAGGGTGTTGTCCATACCACTGGTGGATACAACTTATACACCCACATTACCACCAAATGGATCTTTGATTTACAAGATACGGATGTATACTGGTGTACCGCAGATGTAGGTTGGATTACGGGGCATAGTTACATTGTTTATGGCCCCCTTTCCAACGGTGCTACCACCCTAATGTATGAAGGTGCCCCCCGGAAATCAAATCCCGGCTGTTTTTGGGATGTGGTGGAAAAGTACGGCGTAACGATTTTTTATACTGCACCTACGGCAATTCGTGCTTTCATTAAGATGGGGGATCATCTGCCCAAAGCCAGGGATCTTTCTTCCTTACGGCTGTTGGGAACCGTAGGGGAACCCATTAACCCAGAAGCGTGGATGTGGTATCACAAGGTAATTGGTGGGGAACGCTGCCCCATTGTAGATACTTGGTGGCAAACGGAAACAGGGGGAGTCATGATTACACCCTTACCAGGAGCAACTTCCACCAAACCAGGTTCGGCTACATTCCCCTTCCCTGGCATTATTGCTGATGTGGTGAACTTGGATGGCAATCCAGTGGGAGAAAATGAAGGTGGTTATTTGGTAGTACGCCATCCCTGGCCCAGTATGTTACGCACAGTATACGGCAATCCTGAACGGTTCCGTCGCACCTACTGGGAACATATTCCCCCCAAGGATGGTAAGTACCTCTACTTTGCCGGTGATGGTGCTAGAAAGGATAAGGATGGCTATTTCTGGATTATGGGACGGGTGGATGATGTGTTAAATGTATCAGGGCACCGTCTGGGAACAATGGAAGTAGAATCAGCCTTGGTATCCCACCCCGCCGTTGCCGAAGCTGCTGTAGTAGGTAAACCTGACGATATTAAGGGCGAAGAAGTTGTTGCTTTTATCACATTAGAAGGTAACTATGAACCCGGTGACGAATTGGCTAAAGAACTGAAACAGCACGTTGTCAAAGAAATTGGAGCCATTGCTCGTCCTGGTGAAATTCGTTTTAGCGAGGCCTTACCCAAGACGCGATCGGGTAAAATTATGCGACGGTTATTACGGAGTTTAGCGGCTGGAGAGGAGGTATCTGGTGATACTTCTACCTTGGAAGATAAGAGCGTATTAGATAAGTTGCGGGGAGAAGGTTAATCCCACTCTGGGTTCGTTGTTGTAGGGTGGGCAATGCTAGCTCTGTCAAGGTGGGTATAAGCATTCTAAAAGCGAATGACACCTTCGTTAAGGGAAAAACTTTGTTAAATCTAACTTTCCAGGCTCTGGTTACAAGGTTCTACCAAGTAGATGAATTTTGAGGAGGCGGGAGCCTCCTGTTAATTCTGGAGGCTCCCACCTCCCCTAATGGGTTTCCAGGCAGAGCCTAGAAACGAGGGGAGGCTACCCCAACGGCACATCCCAAAAAGGGCACGGTGTGGGTTGTGATTATTCTATAACCTGAGAGATTTTGGATGTTCCCTACTGGACAATTTGTTCTTTGGCATTTTTGAGATTGCTTCAATGTCACCTTGACAGGGATAGGTGGGCAATGCCCACCTTACACGGGTGAACGAAAAAATGTGTGGAAGAGCCAGAAAAAGTAAGTAATAAGTAACAATTAATAAGTAATAATGTCACGCGATGTGCAACTTTATTTTTATTCCCCTCCTGTTTAAGGAGGGTTAGGGAGGATCTCATGCTGATTTACTAAGTGTAAGATCCCCCAACCCCCTTACAAAGGGGGCTTTGAAAAAAGTCGCACACGGGGTAATAGTAATTACATTTAAGGGAGAATCCATCTGTGCAGCCGGATTTAATGGGCTTAGAAATTAGTAAAGGGGAACTGAGACGTTTGACTGGTTTTGATGCAGATGATGTCTTTCGCCCTTCTATTTTCAAAGATAAACAGAAAATTGTTGGTTTTTTGCTGAATGAAATGTTGGTGGCTTTAGCACTGACACCAATAATTGTTGGCTTTGTCTATGCATTTATCATTATGCCAACCATTGGTTCCTCAATTTTATGGGGGATTTTGTTACTACTTGCCGTACCTCTGTTAGTATTAGTTGCTCGTTGGTTGTGGCGGCGTTTTACTTGTCCCCAAAGCTTGACTATTCTTTTAGATGAAGTTGATAAATATCATCAAGTTGTTCAAGCCATAGATATTAATGACCAACTGGCATTATCGGGAAATAGTGATAGTAATATAGATGATAGAGAAAAAATTATTGCCGCCCTGCAATTGATTCGAGAAGATTTAGTTCGAGCTTTGAAAACGGAACGAATTTTACGGGATAATAAAAAGTTACTGGCTAACAGTCAAGAGTTATTTATTAACAATTTAGCAAACCTGCAAGCCTTACATTTGAGTGAGCAGGCTGGTGAATATGGTCGCTTACTCAATCAATCATTGCAAATAGCCCTGGATGTGCAAGAACAAGTGAGGAAATTAAAATCCCCTCGTTGAACTAAAGACAGGGAGTGAGGGGTCACAGATCCCCGACTTCTTTAAGAAGTCGGGGATCTCAACACCGCGACTCGTCAGCATATTACACAAGCTGTTGAATTTTTTCCCACTGGATAGTTCTTTCTGTCATGCTGTATTAAGTAGATTTATCCACCCAAAATCTCAAATAGCGTGACTTGAAAGATGAGCAGTAAACCAAAAATCATAGTTCTAGATGATGATCCCACTGGTTCCCAAACAGTCCACAGTTGCTTGCTGTTGATGCGGTGGGATGTGGATACTTTACGTCTTGGATTACGGGATGATGCCCCTATTTTCTTTATTCTGACTAATACTAGGGCATTAACCCCAGATGCAGCTACCACCGTCACCAAAGAAGTATGTCACAATCTGAAATTGGCACTGGAAGCTGAAGGAATCGAAGACTTTCTGGTAGTTAGTCGCTCTGACTCTACCTTACGGGGACATTATCCCATAGAAACCGATGCGATCGCTCAAGAACTCGGTCCTTTTGATGCCCATTTTCTGGTTCCAGCGTTTTTTGAAGGGGGACGTATCACCCGCGACAGCATACATTACCTAATTATTGATGGTGTTCCTACCCCAGTCCATGAAACTGAATTTGCCCAAGATTCTGTATTTGGCTACCATTACAGTTACTTGCCCAAGTATGTGGAAGAAAAAACCAATGGGCGGATTAATGCAGATACAGTAGAAAGATTTTTACTGGCAGATATCCGTGCTGGGAGTCAAGAAAGATTAATGCAATTAACTGGCAATCAGTGCTGTGTGGTTGATGGAGAAACCCAAGCAGATTTAGACCAATTTGCCCAAGATATTCTTGCCGTTGCCAGTCAGGGTAAGCGATTTCTGTTTCGTTCCGCCGCTAGTATTTTAACCGCTTTAGCAGCCTTACCACCCCAAGATATAGCCGCAGAAAATATGGCAGAGTATGTAAGGGAAGGCAAACCAGGGGCAGTAATCGTTGGTTCTCATGTGAAAAAAACTACTCAACAATTAGAAAAATTACTGCAAGTGGAGGGAGTTATCGGCATTGAAGTCGAGGTTTCAAAATTGCTAGATGGGGGTAATGCATCAGCAAATCTTCTCGAATCAACCCTAGTTATGGTGCATCAGGTGCATAATGATGGTAAAACACCAGTGGTATATACCAGTCGCCAGGAACTCACTTTTACCGATGTCAAGACGCGATTAGCATTTGGAACCCAGGTTTCTAGTTTACTCATGGCTATTGTCCGGGGATTGCCAAACGATATCGGCTTCTTGATTAGTAAGGGTGGTATTACCTCCAATGACGTGTTAAGCACGGGTCTCAACTTGACTTCTGCACGGTTACTTGGTCAAATCTTACCTGGCTGCTCTATGGTGCGTACTCCCGCTAACCATCCCCAGTTTCCTAATTTACCAGTGGTATTATTCCCCGGTAATGTTGGCAATGCTGATGCCTTAGCTATTGTCTATCAACGATTGAGTAAACTCCCCGGAAGTTGATGGAAAATTTATCACAGCATAGCAATGGAGTACAAATCATCTAACATGGGTAATTGCTCAGTGTCTCTCTTTTGGCTGCTAAAGCATGAATTCTGATTCTGCCACCCCTAATATAAATTCTAACTCTGCCTTTTCGGATCCAGAGACGGATGATAATCCCATTCTTCCCGAAGCGGAAGTTAATTCTGTCCTCCAATATTTAAGGTCAAATCCCATTGCTGTTGATAATGACGCACAGACACATAAAATACACCGTGATTTACTTGCTGACGAGATAGAAACAAATAAACAACTTAGTGATGCAACTGCGGAGGATGTAGATACAAATAAAACACCTCCTGCTTCCTCTACTTCCTCTACTCCCTCAGCTTCCCCTACTGAAAATGGGGGTGAGAAAAATCAACTCCTAGATTTAGATGCCACTGATTTACAACCCTTAGTCAATCTTAATAAAAAGCTACAAGTCCAATTGAAGCGGGAAGACGGCAAACTATTATTAATTTTGCCTCCAGAGTCCCAAGTACCAACTTCCGAAGCCAGTTTGTCGTCAATTTGGCAACAACTAAAATTGCGTCTCAATGCAGGCGATCGCTTACAATCATCTAATACCCCAGTATATTTAGTAGCCGGGAACCGCCTGCTAGATGTGAGACATCTGCAAGAACTAGGGGAAATCTTGGGGGAACATCAAATGCAGCTCAAATCCTTATCTACCAGTCGCCGTCAAACTGCAATTGCAGCTGCAACTGCGGGTTATTCTGTACAACAAGTACAAATAGATCCTCTGCGTTCCCAACCTCAATCTACTGATAACCTTTTAGCCGATGCCCTCTACCTAGAGATGACAGTACGTTCTGGAGTGGAAATTCGCCACCCAGGAAGCGTTATTATTTTGGGAGATGTAAATCCAGGTGGTAACTTAGTAGCAGATGGCGATATTCTAGTTTGGGGTCGCTTGCGTGGAATTGCCCATGCTGGTGCTAGAGGTAATCGTCATTGTTTGATTATGGCACTGCAAATGGAACCAACCCAATTGCGAATTGCCGATGCTGTCGCTAGAGCGCCAGAAAAATCACCAACTCAGTTTTATCCGGAGGTGGCTTACATTGCACCGGAAGGCATTCGTATTGCTAAAACCAATGATTTTTCCAGACCCCAATTTGCCAACCTAAATTTACCGGACGAAGAATAAATTATTACAAGTGTAGGGTGAAAAAATTCATAATTATAGTAGTAGCCACAAAGGTTATACTATTTTGGATTTTAGATTTTCGATTTTGGATTGTAAGATAGCTTCTAGATCAGGTTTTCAAACTTCCATCTGTCGCAATCATTTTTCAAATTGGTATTAGAACATATTGAATGGCCAAAATCAGGAAATATGAATCAATCATAAGCCTTCTGCCTTCAGCATAGGTGCCTTCTGCCTTCTGCTATATTACTTTATACTTTATAATTCATGTCTCCGTCCACTGTTCCATATCCTACCAAGAAAAACGTTGAGAGCCTCCCGGCTTTAGCCGGAGGATGAAAACGAGCAGAGAGGATTTATCCTCTCGTATCCTATAGGTCAAGTAGGATATGCTAGACTGTAATCATGGTAAAT
>JASJDS010000008.1 GCA_030065055.1 Calothrix sp. MO_192.B10 | reverse complement strand
AGTGCGTTGCGGGGGTTCCCCCCGTTGTAGCAACTGGCGTGGATTGCCGTTTATCCCTGTAGTTTTAGACATTTGGACTAAGATTACTAACATAAAAGTCTAGACATGGGTAGCTTTGTCCAGACTTTTATGAGCGGTGTTGATAAAATAATTTAGGACTTACGCACTCGCTACGATAAATCAGGCGTTTGGGATTGCTTCCTTGCGTCGCAATGACTATGTTTATGTTGTCCTTGCGTAAGTCCTGTAATTATTAAAGCGTAGGGTGCGTTATGGTTGGGAGCGCTCCGCACCATCGGGAGCAGGTGCGTTACTGGTAAAAATCTGATGAACAACCCGAAATACCTATTAAGCCGTAACACAGCTTCTATAACAAGCTTTTTACCTTAACAAGCGTGCCATTCAACCCTTACCCTTTAAATTTTTCCCCAAACCAAATTGTGTTTTTCTAGAGTACGGTTATTTTCACCTTTCCAGAGAGGAACCCCCCAATCCTCAAAGCTATGGTTACATTAGAAGATATAAAGAGAAAAATTATCACTTTAGTAGAGACGTTGCAGTGCAACGTCTCTACTCACACTAAATTATGAGTGCAAACGCCGTAGTTTCAAATAACCCTTTACTCCAAGGTTCTGGTTTACCACCTTTTGCAGCCATCAAACCAGAACATGTTGTTCCTGCGATGACACAACTGTTAGGGGAACTAGATACAGAATTAACTAATTTAGAAGCTGATGTAGAACCAACTTGGAGTGGTTTAGTAGCACCCTTAGAAAATATTAGCGAACGCCTAACTTGGAGTTGGGGAATTATTAACCATTTGATGGGCGTACAAAATAGCCCAGAACTCAGGGAAGCTCATCAAGCCGTACAGCCCCAGGTTGTACAGTTCATTAATAAGCTCAGTCAAAGTCAACCCATATATAATGCCTTTAAGACCCTCGGCAGTGGTGACGACTGGAATTCCTTAGAACCAGCACAAAAGCGGATTGTAGAAGCGGCTATCCGGGATGCTGAATTGGCTGGTGTGGGTTTGCAGGGTGAAGCCAAGGAGCGTTTTAACGCTATTCAAATGGAATTGGCAGAACTTTCTACTAATTTTTCTAACCAGGTACTGGATGCGACGAAAGCTTTTAGCATTACTCTAACTAGCAAAGAGGAAGTAGACGGTTTACCTCCCAGCTTGCTGAGTTTAGCCGCCCAAGCAGCAAGGGCAGAGGGTGCAGAAAATGCCACCCCGGAAAATGGTCCTTGGCGAATTACCTTGGACTATCCCAGTTATGTTCCTTTTATGCAGCATAGTACCCGGCGGGATTTGCGGGAAAAACTCTACAAAGCCTTTATTAGTCGCGCTGCTGCTGGGGAATTGGATAACAATCCTTTAATTGAGCGTATTTTAGTACTACGCCAAGAAATGGCGGAATTACTCGGCTATCAAACCTATGCAGAAATTAGCCTTGCTAGTAAGATGGCTCCCGACGTGGCAGCAGTGGAGAAACTGTTAGAAGAACTGCGGGTTGCTAGTTATGATGCTGCGGTGCGGGAATTAGAAGAACTTAGGGCTTTTGCAACTGCCAAAGGTGCCAAGTCAGGGAATAATCTGCAACATTGGGATATTAGCTTTTGGGCAGAACGCCAACGGGAAGAAAAGTTTGCCTTTACCCAGGAAGAGTTACGTCCCTATTTCCCCCTGCCCCAAGTACTTGATGGCTTATTTGGATTAGTTAAACGCGTATTCGGCGTTACCGTTACCCCTGCGGATGGACAAGCACCTGTATGGCACGAAGATGTACGGTATTTCCAAATTGCCGACGAAACCGGAAATGCAGTTGCTTACTTTTATTTAGACCCCTACAGCCGCCCTGCGGAAAAACGGGGCGGTGCGTGGATGGATGTTTGTATTAACCGTCGCCAACTAGAAGCTGCTACCCAGTTACCCGTGGCTTATTTGACTTGCAATCAAACTCCTCCGGTAGATGACAAACCAAGTTTAATGACTTTCTCGGAGGTTGAAACCCTATTCCATGAATTTGGACATGGTTTGCAACATATGCTCACCAAGGTGAATTACGTAGGTGCAGCAGGTATTAATAATGTAGAATGGGATGCAGTAGAATTACCTAGTCAGTTTATGGAAAACTGGTGCTATGACCGACCCACTTTAATGGGCATGGCGAAACATTACGAAACTGGGGAAACATTACCAGAACATTATTTCCAAAAGCTGTTGGCGGCGAAGAATTATAGGAGTGGTAGTGCCATGTTACGCCAGCTACACTTTAGCTTTGTAGATATAGAACTACATCACCGCTATCGTCCTGGTGGAAAGGAAACTCCCAAGGATGTGCGCTTACGCATTGCTAAGACCACAACAGTGTTGCCACCACTACCAGAAGACTCTTTCCTCTGTGCATTTGGGCATATTTTTGCTGGTGGCTATGCGGCGGGTTATTACAGCTATAAATGGGCTGAAGTACTTAGTGCTGATGCTTTTGCGGCTTTTGAGGAAGCTGGCTTAGACAATGAGCAAGCAATTAAAGCGACTGGCAAACGTTACCGAAATACCATCTTAGCCCTTGGTGGGAGCCGGCATCCTATGGAAGTCTTCCAATCCTTCCGGGGACGAGAACCAAGTACCACACCTTTACTAATACACAATGGTTTAGTTGCAGCTGCGTAGTTGGGAACATGAACCAGTAAGAGAGGTCAAAAATTACAAAACATCAGTTAAAAATGTAACATAGTTTTGTTTGCACTTTTGGCTTCTCTTATCCATCGCCCATGTGGAATATTTATGCAGGTTAGATTAACAACTAGATATAAAGCGGGTAAGCAATGGAAATTACTGGCGTGTAGTCTGGTTTTGTCTGGCTTCCCCTTAGTCGCTAATGCCCAAATATTACCCCAAACAGGACTAAAATCATCCAAGCAGGTAAAAGTTCCCAAAGTGGATGTACCAGGAAAACGGGAAAGTGGAGGAACCAGAGGACCAGGAGAGATTTGCATTTCTGGCAAAGTACCCCTGTTAGCCTTGATATTACCAAAAACTAATATTGGATTCACTACTGCTGCCTATCCTCAATTTTTTTGGTACGCACCCAGTAATACGGCGCAACAGATACGCTTTTCTCTTTACAAAGTAGATCGGAAGCTTCGCCAGCGCACACCTGTATATCAAAAGACTTTTAAACCCATTCCCCAGTCTGGTATCAGTAGTTTCAGGTTACCTAAAGATGAAAAAATAGACCCATTGGCAATTAACCAAAATTATCTCTGGTCTGTATCCATTATCTGTAATCTTCAAGATACCTCACCCAATTCTAGAATTACCAGCTATGGCTGGGTGCGAAGAGTACCCCTAGATCCACAGATAGCTAAGAAATTACCACAATTGAGCCCGCGCGATCGCTTGCCTATCTATTCCCAAGCAGGACTATGGTTTGATTTTATTACTACCTTAGCTAATCTACGCGCTTGCAATGTAGGCGATCGTAATTTATCAACTCAATGGCAAAGGACGCTAACACAAGTAAAATTAGAATACATCTCCCAAGAAAAATTATTAGGTTTACAGAAACCACAAAGTTGCCCCCAAGCAAAAGACCGTCCCAGTGTTTCTCAAACTGAAAATGTGATAAATTTAATAAATAGGCTGCGGTTTTTGCGGAATAAACGCAATGGAAATTGATATTTTCAGCTATTTCCCAACTAGTACTCAACCACATTAATTTTGTGGAGTGGACATCCAACCGCCAGGGACTTAGAGTCCCTGGCTAATAGCAAAAGTCCTATAAATAGGACTGATGCAATACCCATCAGAATTAATTTGGCGGAACACTAGTGGTCTTTTTCATTCTAAATTCTTTTAATTGATTGCCTAATTGCTAGTATAATTACACATGGATAATGTATTTTTTATTTATAAAACTGAATCATTGCGGATATGAATAAATTATCCAGAATAAATATTATGATCGGCAAAAAATACTGTGGAATTTACAGAAACTAGCAAACATTGAACATTGGTGTCGATAAAATTATTTGTCTGTAAGTAGTTTAACTGACTGAGGAGTCAAATTTTAAGCATATGTACGATTGCATCATCGTCGGCGCAGGACCAGCAGGTGGAACAGCTGCATATCACTTGGCTAAACAGGGACATTCGGTATTAGTTGTGGAAAAAGAATCATTACCCAGATACAAACCCTGTGGTGGTGGTGTATCCCCAGTCATAGCTGAATGGTTTGATTTTGATTTTAGTCCGGCAATTTCCATTAAAGCTGATACCATTCGCTGTACCTGGAAAACAGGCGATCCGGTGGAAGCAAAACTGAACACTCCCGAACCAGTGTGGATGGTGCGCCGGGATGTATTTGATAATTTTTTGGTTGAGCAAGCTCAGAAACAAGGGGCTGAACTCAAGGATAATACGGAAGTCACAGGTATTGAATTTAAAAGCGACCATTGGCAAGTAAACACAGCTAATGGTTCTTTTGCAGGCCGTTATTTAATTGCTGCTGATGGTGCCAAAGGACCAATGGCGAAATGGTTAGGCTTTAAAGAACGCAAACGTCGCCTAGCTGGTGCCCTGGAAGCTGAAGCCGCAGCCGATGTGAAAGATGGTAATATTGCCCATTTTGAGTTTGGGATGGTCAAAAATGGCTATTTGTGGAACTTCCCCAAGGCAGATGGCTACTCCATTGGCATCGGTACTTTTATCGGTGGAGAACCCCAAAATTTCAAAAAGATTTTGGATGAATATGGTCAAAAATTTGGCTTAGATATACAAGCTTGCAAGCAGTATGGCCATGCTCTGTGTTTGTGGAATGGTACTCAAAAGCTACATACTGATCACGCTATTCTAGCTGGGGAAGCAGCTTGTGTGGTAGATCCATTTACTGCTGAAGGGATTCGTCCTTCTATTTTTAGCGGTTTGAAGGCAGCAGAAGCAATTCATAAGGCTGTTGGTGGAGATATTAACGCTCTGGAGCAATACTCAGATACTATTAATGAAGAATGGGGTACTGATATGGCTTGGGCACAAAAATTAGCCGGAGCATTTTATCGTTTCCCTGGTCTTGGTTATAAAGCTGGTGTGAAACGCCCTTCTGCTCCCCAAATTATGGGTAAAATTCTTTGTGGTGAGTTGAAGTATGGGGATGTGGCTGGACGCGCCCTGAAGCGGTTAATTCCCGGCTTGGGTCGATGATTTGGAGAAGTTAGGAGTTATGAGTTTACGACAATTTTTTTGGCTGTTAATGTTCATAACTCTTAGCCCATGAATAAGGTTTATGTGGTTGGTATTGGTTTGGATGGGGTAACTGGACTGAGTGAAACTATCAGGCAAGTAGTAGATAAGGCTACATTACTTGTGGGTAGCGATCGCCATTTGAGTTACTTCCCCCACCATCCAGCTTCACGTTGTATTTTAGGTAATTTTACTGAAGCTATTGAGGAGATTCGTCACCATTTAGCAACTAGTCAAGGGATAGCTGTGGTTCTTGTCTCCGGCGATCCCTTGTTTTTTGGGTTGGGAAGATTGCTACTATCGGAATTCTCCCCAGAACAATTAGAATTTTATCCCCATCACAGTTCGGTACAATTAGCGTTCAATCGGATGAAGATACCTTGGCAAGATGCCCAGGTGATTAGTGTTCATGGACGTTCCCTAGAGGTATTAATTAAGGCTTTACAGCAAGGACAAGATAAAATTGCTGTATTAACGGATAATGTTAATAATCCCCAAGCGATCGCTCGTTTATTGCCAGATTTGAATGTACCCAGTCAGTACCAATTTTGGGTGTGTGAAAATTTGGGGGGTGAAGATGAGCAGGTACGGTGTTTTTCACCTACGGAGATAGAAAAGATAGAGAATTTACCTGCTTTTGCCCCTTTGAATGTGGTGGTGTTGATACGTCAGGAGCAGCAGGAGGGGTTAAATTTAGATACTCTACCCCAGTTTGGTATAGCAGATAATCTGTTTCTTAGTTTTAGCGATCGCCCCGGCTTGATGACTAAACGGGAAGTACGCACTTTAGTTTTAGCAGAATTGTCATTGCGTCCAAGACAAGTTATTTGGGATATTGGGGCGGGAACTGGTTCTGTTGCCATTGAAATTGCTAGACTTTGTCCTACCTCTCAGGTTTATGCCATTGAAAAAACTGCTGCTGGGCATTCCTTGATTTCTCGTAATTGTGAGCGATTTCAAGTCAAAAATGTTGTGACTGTGATGGGTAGTGCCCCAGATATTTTACATGGTTTGTCCCAAAGGTGCGATCGTGTTTTTATTGGTGGTAGTGGCGGTAATTTGGCTACTATTCTCCATACCTGTGGTGAAAGGCTAAATCCCCAGGGTGTGGTAGTTCTAGCTTTAGCAACTATGGAACACATCAATACTGCTATATCGTGGTTTCAAAGTCATGCTTGGCATTATCAAATATTGCAAGTACAGTTATCTCGCTCTGTTGCGGTGGGTAAGTTGACGCGCTTATCTCCTCTAAATCCTGTGACAATTATTACTGCTAGCAGATAAACATTTTCATCCCCGTGAGGGGAAAATATGATCTGTGATACCAATTCATATCAATTCCGGCTACGTCGGAATGATAAAAAACCGCTCCAGACGCTGAGAGCGCACAGAAAAAAAGAAGGAGAGAAAAATTAAATAATGCCGAAATAAAGGGAAAAGATATCACAAAAATATTGGCGTTGCTGATTGAAAATATGAATTTGTCTCACGCAAAGACGCAAAGGCGCAAAGTTACAAAGAAAAATAAAGGTGATTTTGACGTTTCATATCCTAATTCAGCAATGCCCAAAAATATTGATACATATGTAGGGGATATGTAGGGGCGCAATGCTTGCGCCCAAGTCCATGATTTGTATCACCAATAAAGTGCGACGGTATGACACTGATCTGTTGTTTTCATCCCCTTGCGGGGAAATGTATTTGGAAAGACAACGACAGCACTGCTAAAGGTGGTCTAGATTTAGGCATTTCCGTCCCCTTGCGGGGAAATGTATTTGGAAAGTTTGGATAAGAACTTCCTTAACTTGCTGATATCACACAGTTTCCGTCCCCTTGCGGGGAAATGTATTTGTAAAGCCTGTTCCATTTTTCGTGCTTGGCGCACTCGTTCCTCCCGGAGTGTTTCCGTCCCCTTGCGGGGAAATGTATTTGTAAAGCATCGAATTTGATTGCGAGAAAAGATCCCTCAACGGGTTTCCGTCCCCTTGCGGGGAAATGTATTTGTAAAGCAGACAATTGTAGTTCCAAGAAGCTACCGTAATAGGTGTTTCCGTCCCCTTGCGGGGAAATGTATTTGTAAAGTCAATACATTCTACTAGTTGATGGAAGCGGTTCTATGGTAGTTTCCGTCCCCTTGCGGGGAAATGTATTTGTAAAGGAGTTTTACTTCCTGTATATGCGACCGAGCCAACTGGTTTCCGTCCCCTTGCGGGGAAATGTATTTGTAAAGTCTTAGTAAGCATAAGCGTGATCTACTAACCGAAGGTTTCCGTCCCCTTGCGGGGAAATGTATTTGTAAAGGCAATAACCTACCCCACTGCCTACCCAGACCAAGAGTTTCCGTCCCCTTGCGGGGAAATGTATTTGTAAAGCTTTTGGGAATTTTCAGAAACGGAGCAATCTCGAGTTTCCGTCCCCTTGCGGGGAAATGTATTTGTAAAGGTCAGTTTTGCGGAGGATCCGGACGGATTCCTGGAAAGTTTCCGTCCCCTTGCGGGGAAATGTATTTGTAAAGAGTTCACTTCTGGAACCCTTACAGAGAGGGGGTTTGGGATACCCCAATCGACACACTCCTGAAAAACGTGAAAAATTTTGCAAGAATGGGTCAATTTTGCAGCTTGAAAACCTTGCTGTACAAGGCATCGACGCATCTCAACGAGATTATAGGGTTTTCAAGGTTCGGGCTTAGTGTGTCGATTTATTGGCGACACTATCTTGTAAGGAAATTTACACCTATTTGTATTTATCGTCAATCAATTAGCAACATATTGAAACAATTACGGTTCCAGCTTTTCTGTTTTAGGACCAATATGAACTAAATTGTCTAAGTCATCACCATTAATTTTATAAGCAGCACCAAACCCAATGGTAAATTGTCCTGCATAGGGCGTAAGCTTAAAAATGCGGAAATCAGGCAAACTCCGCATCATATTAATAATTTCACCAAAGCGTTGCTCAAATTCTTCTGCAATGTTCTCCCACTCTTCCGTTTCTCTGGGTAGTAAAGCAGCATCGCATTCAAAAGTTAAACGGCGACGAGCAAAGATTTGTTTGGTTTGCGATTCATCCTCAGCAAATAGAATACTGGCTTTGGGAGTGCCATGTAAGTTACGAGTATGGGTAGAAAGACCACTGACAAAGATATAAATATTTTTTGCCCCATCCATGACGAAAGGTGCATAGCTAGCATGGGGTAGACCCTCAGGATTTACAGTTGCGATCGCCACACTAGCAAACTGTTCGGTAAATTTTTTATACTCAGCTTGAGCCTTTTCTAATTGCGTCATTCAATTTTGGATTTTAGATTTTAGCATTGATGTTCACTTCTTCACTCCAGGGCGCACGCAATGCGCCCCTACAAATTCTGCGCTGATTAACTATTTTCAAGATAGTCCCCCACGGTCAAATCCCACAACCAGGCAGGAAAATAATTCCCTCACTCCTTCACTCCCTCACTCCTTCACTCCGGGCGGGGAAACCCCGCCCCTACTCATCATTCCCAGGTTGACACATCTCGCAACACATCGGGAATATCTTGGGATGGGGGAAATTCTAATTGGGTTTCTCTCAAGCCTAAATAACCGGACTCAGTGAAAGATAACAGCATTCGTGCCAATGCTAACCATACTTCACTTTCGTATTCCCAATCACCATAACGCCCTGCTTTCCCAGCAATGGAACGCAACGCCCAAAAATAGCTATTCCTCACCACAGAACCACCTTTCTTAAATGTTGGTAAGTCCTCATGGTGAAGAAAAATTACATCATTTTCAATTCTGGCTCTCATGGGAAGTGTTAAAAGAATGTAGAATGAGCGAATGAGCGAATTAGGTTTTGCACCGGGAACTAGCCTAAAGTTTAATTGGCACAGCAAAAATAAGGTTTTTTGGCAATTTTCGAGGGAAGGAGCAATTTTATTTCTATAATCCTTTCATAGCAAGACTTTCAGGCGTTGCATGGCGGCTCATAGCACGCTCGCTACTTTCCCCCCCAATTATCTTTTCTAGGGGATATCTATGACAAATAAGTTTTCATTATGATATATCCCCTCTAATTCTCTCATTGAAGCGATCGCACCTCAAAAACTTGCTTGTCTCAACCTGACTTTGTGATCTACTGAGTTTAGTTTATTTACACCGACTTACTTACTTGACTGATCTAAGTCGATGTGATTCAGGTGTACTTGCCGAAGTTTAAGTTGGCTTGGACGGTAGATCGAGGAATTCTTTAATCACCTGAAAGTAGTCTCTCTGCTCACTACCGTCGTCACCTATATAGTAACCTTGGTCTCTAAATTGCGTTAACTTAACATAAAATTCCAGTGACTTTTTCTGAATTTCTACTACCCATTTTTTCGCTTTAGGGCTTAATTCTTTTTCAGTAATTTTTTTTTCAAGCGAACTTTTTGATTCTTCATCTGATGTATCCATGGCATTATCATCTACTGCAATTTGGTCGTCATACTGAGAAGTATAGAAATCAAAATCAAGGGAGGGAATAAGCATGTCTTCTAAAAAATTACGGACGCTGTAAAATGAAGTTCCTTGCTCGTCAATGTATTTTGTTCCTGTCTCCAATATTTCTTTTCCCTGAGGACTTGAATCTAATTTCTCAAGCTTTTGCCTCACGTAGGATATAGCCTCTTGATCAATAGCTTGAGTTTTATCCATAATCTCTTTATCAACTGCTTGAATTTGCTTTTCCAGTTGAGCCTTTTCTGTTTCCAGTCTAGTTTTAACTGCATTATCTGTAGCTGATTCAATTTCGGCAACCTTGTTTTTTAAGTCTGCCTCAAGATTTTCCCTGTTCTTGTATAATTCTTCAAAATCATTCTCCGTTTGTCGCAACTTTTCTGTTAAATAGTCATCTGCCCGCTTAACCAAACCTTTTACTTGTTCAGCAAGGCGTCCAATTGCCTGGTTCCAATCACCCCTACCTGGAAACAGATTTTTAGGATTACTATGAATATACTTGCCGATTCCATTCAATTTATCATTTAGAGTCTTTTTTTGAAGATGTTTGAGTTTTTTCTCATGATTCGGACTCGTGATGAATTGATCAATGGCAGCTGTATAAATAGCGGGATTGTCCTTGAGGCCGCTGAGATAACCTGCCAAAGAATCTGTGAGTACGTTAGACGGAACAATATGGCGTCGGTCTCGCTTAATATCTTCTCCTGTTACTGGGTCTTTGACTGAACCAGCAGGAACTTTTAGAGCGTCACTAGTCCATCCAGAACGTCCTTTTCTTTCCCAGGTTCCGTCGAAATTCTGCTTAAAACCAAATCTTGGAGTGTCATCATCACCGTTGTTTTTCTTGCGCCTCTTTGCCTTATCCTGCTGTGCCTTATCAGCGAGGCCAGTGTTGGTAGCACATGATTGATCCCGCTTTCGTTTTCTGGATTTGGTATTTCCTGTTTGGGTCATGGTGTTTTTCTCCTAATTAAGTTAATCAAGCACCCACCCTTACTTCGTTGAAGGATGGGTTTTTACAAATCAGCGACAGCTTAACTATTTCAACTGTTGTTATCTGTGATTCGCATATCCAGACTGGTTAGAATAGCGAAGATTTGCCTGAGCTGTTCTTGTATGTTATTGTCCTTACGCTCAAGTGAATCAAAGTAGTTAAGAACTGTGTCAGCCATTTGATCGCTGGTCTCGACTGGACGCAAATCACGACCAAAGCCCATTAAAGCAGGACGTTCGACGTAGGTGACGCGGTGGAGTACTCGCCAAGTTTTGTTGGGTTTACCTGCTTGTACTTGCCTTAAGGCACGGGCTTCTTCATCATTACTCTGTAGCCATTCTGGATCGACTACATAGTTAAAGAAGTCATGGAAATGATTAACATTACCTTCCAGGTAGAAACTCATAAAGCGGTAGCGATCCACTTTTTCCCCAGGTTTGACGGGATAGTCGTTCAAGTCGGTAATATCTTTGTTTTCCAAGCCGTAGAGATTGACAAAGAGTTCAAAACCCTTACTACTGGTTAGAGTTTTACTCATGGTTTGGGTCATTTCCCCTGTGTATAATGGTGTCAGCTCAAAGGCAAAGCCGACAACCATGGCATCAACTTGAGCCCCTAGCTGCCCCCCAAGGGTGAAGCTACCACCAACCGTGTGTTCAATTGTACTGGCAAAACTCTCTTCCTCGGACCGTAAGCCGCCATCAGCATCCCAAACATAGGTGTTGACTATGTTGCGCTTGCCAGCCCGAATTAATAAGTTTTCCATCCGCCGCTGCCAAGCATCGAAAGCTGCATTAGCCTGTACTTGCTTATCTGGATTAGGAATACGCTTGTTAATTTCTTCTTGCCGCTTCTGTGCCTGGTCTTTCTGTGCTTCTTTACGACCTTCGAGAGATTGGACATATCCCTCTACTTGTTCAGCTTCTTGTTGTTGGCTAGAACCGTCACCGTTTTCAGTTTCACCCCCTGGTTTGACACTAACCTGTCCGTAACTGTCATATTGGGAAGCATCCACAGTTTGAGATTCTAAAGCTGATTCTGAAGTTTGGGTCGCATCATAGTTGGTAAAATAGGCTTCCCGTTCTTTATCCCACTGCTCAATCTGCTGCTTCAAATCGTAGGCTTGTTGTAGACGCATGTAGCTGGCGGGATAAAGGGAACCGTACTGCGATCGCATTTCTGGGACATGGCGATAGAAACGCTGGTCGGCAGCTTGGGAACCCACTGTACCGTCTAGGGTACCATTCATGGTGTAAGCTGGGTTAATCATGAATGTAATGGTATTCACATCCAAGGGAATACCTTCGGCTGGACGAATCTCATAACTGATCATCTTGCCACTGCGTTTGAGTTTGGTGATGAAGACATCTGCTATTCCAGAAACCACTAGGGCATAACCGACATTTTTGGGTATAAAGCGTGCGCCAAGATTTTCAAATTGAGGTTTAGTTTCTGCAAGACCCCGCAGTTGTAACATATCAGTGAGGTTGGAGGAAGAATCAGCGCGGACAGTGCTACTGTTAGAAGTCGTGTCTCTGAGGTTAAGACTCCCCTTAAAACCAGCTCTTCCTTCTGAAATTTTGGATACTATACCAAAACCACCTTCTGCTCCCCAACCAACACCAAGGAAGAGGTCGAGGTCGAAACCTTGGCTGACATCCTTACTCCTGGTCCAACTGTAGCTCACATCTTGTGATTGTCGTAGTTGGACTGAGGCAGCATCTTCGTAATCATAGTAAACTGTGAGGTTTTCACTGGGTACCGGAGGAGCGCCTTCGATGTAACCGAGTAAAGTGGGTTGGAACTGGGCATTGCCAATCCATCGCAGGTCAAGTTCTTCCAGCCGTTTTTCCGAGAGGGCATGGACTTTGCCATCGAGAGTAGTATAAATTAATGCCCGCCGCATCATCGCTACTGTGCGTTTGGGGTCATTGGGGTCAAGTCCCACACTGCTGTATTCGCAACTCAGCAGAGAACCAGGGGCACTTTCAACCAGTTTGGCTCCATGCACTGTACCATCGTATTTATTGGCACTGAGGTCTTTGACTTTACCATTCTCAATGGTATCTAAGGGCCAATAACCAACCAGATTTTCCTCATTACCACTCAGGTGGCGATGCATATCCCTTGCGATTTCCTGCTGAGTCCGGGCTTTGTCCCAAATGCGGACTTCAGCAATTTGACCGTTCAAATATCTAGACGGTTCCGCATCGTCCCAACCTAAATATAATGCCCCTTGATCTTTGTTGATTGTTACTGCTGTAGTAGTGGAGAGTTGATTGTTTGCTACTTCCATACCATCTACGTATAATTTCAGGGTCGTGCCATCAAAGGTTCCCGCATAATGATGCCATTGATTGATTTCTGATGATGTGTAGCCGGTGTATTCCCATCCATTGCTATAAATGTAAAACCTGATTGATTTACTATTAGCCATTGGGTGCATTATATAAGCATCTCGTTTACTAGCTAAAAAGCCACTCTGACTCCAATTCTCCGTGTTACTTTTAGCCCAGAATGAAACAGTGATTGCTGAAGTTGGGTTGGAGTGAGCAGGAACCTCTATATAATCATCCACCCCATCAAACTCCATCACTGAGTGACCTGGATTACCAATCGCCGCAGTACAAGCCACCCAATCTGCACCAGCAATAGAACCATGGTGTTGATCCTCTGCCGAATAATCCTTAGCTTGGTTTCCCGTTGCTTCTGTCATTGGGTAATAAGCGACTAAGCCCGGTTCATTACCAGTCAGCAGAGTTTTGCTGTTTATTTCCACTTCTTCATCAGTCAAAGCCAGGTTCCAAAGGCGCACTTCTGCTAGCTTGCCAAAGGGTAGATTACCATTGGGAGCATTACCGATAACAGCAAGATTGCTCTGGCATTGGGGAGTATAAACCAGGATTTCTGGATCTCCTATAATTTCACCATTATTTTTGTTACTATCCCCACGGACTTGGTCCTCTAGTAATTTAGTCCCGTCTGCCTGGGAAATAACCCGCATCGACCAATAGCTGACTAAACCACTTTCGTTACCTTCGAGGATTTTGTACATGTTGTCTCGGATTTCGTCAGCACTCAGGGCTTGATTCCAGATACTCAGACCACTCATACCTCCGTCGAAAGCTTCACTACTATTGAAACCACCACCTAAAGAGTCCTGTTCCTGTGCAATGATCAAGGTACCATTTCCTGAGATGGTTGCTCCAGATTTAAAACCTGTTGCCACAAATTCTTCTACCCCGTCTTTATAGACTCTCAGAGTTCCATCTGAGTTGTCCCAAGTTACCGCTAAGTGATGCCATTGCCCACCATTGAAAGATATATTGGTCTCGTTTGTAGTACCGTTAATAATTAATTTCAAGTCCTTGACATTGTACAGTGTGAAGGCATTATCTTCATTAGAAACGGCATAGGAAACCGGGGTGGGACCAGATTTTGTCGAATTAATACGAATCCAGCAAGCAACCGTAATTGCAGTTGAGGGGAAGTTTTTGAAATTACTGAAGCTCACGTAATCTTGATCCCCATCAAAGGTGAGAGCATATCTGATGGTCGTGAACCCTACTGGCTTACCATCAATATAGAATACCGTTCTTCCTTCTTTCGCTACTGCGGCTACGTGATGCCAACCATCAGCTACTTTGTTCTCTAAATCATAGTTACAATCGAAGAAAAAGCCATCAACTACGGTTCCCAGGCGGCTGCCATCTTTGAGAACAATGGCATAATCATTACCATCTTTGGCACTGGCTAGGACATTGTAATCGTATTTGCTACCCCTTTCACTACTGCTAATCTTTGTGGCTCCCGGATAGTGGAACCAAGCTTCCAGAGTCCAACGATCCGGTTGCAAATCAAGGTGAGCATCTTGATTGTCCCCGTCTTGGATTGTAAGCTTATCATTAGCATCCCGGAATTCCAAGCAAGTCCGTAAGCTATCTGGTAACCACTGCTCAAAAGTGGAGTTGCGACTATCGGCTGTAGCATCGTAGCGAGTTAACCGCATCCGACCTTGATTGTCAAAGTAGCTGAGGAGAACATTCCCTTCACAGCTTTCTACAGCATTTAAGCTACCAGCGGGACGAGCAAAACCCAGTAAGGCCCCACGAGTTGATAATTCTTTGGCATCTGTATTCAGCAAAGACATGCGCTGTGGTGTTTGCTGGTTCTGAGTAACTTGGTTGAGGAAAGTCGTATTCTTGGTGTTGAAGTCAGTCTCAGCAGTTATCAGGTTGCTGCGAGCAGTTGATAATTGGGTGGTAAGACTACTGACACTTTCATTAGCATTCAGAAATTGGGTTAATCGATCCAGCCTTGCTTGCTTGCTACTGATTTGCTCAGATAGAGAATCGAATTCTGTTTGTGCCACTTGAATTCGTAAATCCCCGGCTTGGGTTTTTGTGTCGGTTTTCTCTAAACTCCAAAGTTGGTTGGCTCCACCGTGACTTTCGTAGATTTGAACTATCGCTCCATCTTCAGAGCTAGCCCTATAAACATCAAGGACTTTGGTGGTGTCTTTTTTCCGAATTACGTAAGAGCTACCGCGTTTGTCAAGACACCAACGCTCGGCAGTGGTCTCATTTTCAGACCGAGTGTATAAAGGGGTTTCATCGGCTGTGCCGTTCCCATGAACATTCAGCATGTTGCCAGTTCTCTTATCTTTGATTCTGTAGGAGCCATCGCTATTGTCAATAAATTCCCACAGATAATTCGTAAATGGTTCTAGCTGTGAGTTGAAACTGTAAATGAAAACTGAGAAGACTATCAAAACCATCAAAAATTTACCACTGCCTTTGCCTTTAATTTTGCAAAAGTAGTTCAACGGATTATTGATCTCGGTGCTTAGTGCTGTTTTTGCGCTGGATTGACTCGTTTGCAATTGAGGAATTCGTCTTTCCAGAGCATTTTTTTCATCCACATAGGTTTGCCGATTTTGGGCAATATCGAGCCTTTCTTCCAGATCCCAGACCGACTTTTGACAGCGACTGATTTCTTGTTCCGCCTGTTGTAATTCCTCGGTGGAAATACTCGCTTGCGAATCAGCTAGTGTAGTCAAGCTAGCTTCATCAGTGTAACGATCGCAACTGATAGCATCAGAAATGAGTTGAATCTGATGCTTGCGAATATCAATACTAGTCCAGCTTCCTTTGATATTATTAATTTCAAAAGTACGGATTACGCTCACGCCATCAGGAACAGTAAACTGGCAAGATGCCCGATACCAACCGTTGCTGAGTAATTCAAAATCATTAGGCTGATAACTGTGAGTTGGGAAAGCTATTTTCTCTTCCGAGTTGCGGCTATACCTTCCCCAATAGGAGAAAGCAAAGATTTTGTTACCATTACCATCGGCATTGTTGATATCAACTGCACCTTGTACCTTAAATTCAAAGCTTTCTTCGTAAGTTGCCCTTTGGGTAACAGCAAATAACTCGTCATTACTGTACTTGACTGCATCCAGACCGCCTCCAGTGCTTCGATTCAGGGTTCTGGCACTAACATAAGCTTCACCATAAACCACAGCATCTCGACCATGCACGGAAAAATCAGGAACTGTCTTCGACTCCCCAGTTACAATTGTACCTAAGCGATAGTAAGCTGCTAGATCCTGTTCTTTGCCAGTCAGCTTCAGATACATACTGTCTTTGATTTCCCCGGCTGGGCGGGTGCGGTTCCAAATTTGCACATCGGCAATTTGACCATTGAAGTCGCGATTGGTACCTAAACCACCGCCAATATAAAAACGAGGTTGCCAGGTTTCTAATTTCAGCAAAGGTGGTGCATCAGCCGATTCAATCGTACCATGAAGAGTACCGTGGTTTTGAGCGGGGGATAAATCTCTGACTTGCTCGCCATCGAACACCCAATAGGCAGCTAATTTTTGTTCTGTGCCGAGCAAACGGCGATTCATGTTCTCCTGAATTTCCTTTTGGCTGCGGGCTATATTCCAGACACGCACCTCGGCAATTTTTCCTGGGAAGTGATTATCGACTTTACCAATGTATTTTATGGGTGTGTTGACTGGCTGCTTGCCTTTCCACTCTTCGGTGGCATATTTTTCTTCACCATTGACATAGACTTTGTAGAAAGTACCATCAAAAGTCACTGCTACGTGATTCCAGTCGTTAGGTACTAGAACTTCCCCTGTTGTTATAGTTACACCAGTTGTTCCATCTCCAAAGCCTGCAACTATTTTCTGCCGCTGATATACCCAAATCGAGGGAGCACGATTGTTAGCACTACCAGGATGGTTCCCTAGAAAACCATGGTAACCAGCATCTGAAATTTCCGGATAAATCCAGGCTTCTTGAGTAAACTCAGACCCTAATACCACATTATCGCCGCAGTCTACGTAATCAGTGGAGCTATTGAGAGCGTAAGCTTTGATTGCAGGATATGCTAAGCTAGTTTGAAAGATGTAAGCGCTACCAGCATTTGTACCTCCAGTATCCTTATTGTTGGCACCGACAATTGCCGTCTCGCCGCTGATGGCAACTGATGTGCCAAAAAAACTATTCGCTTCCGTATCTTTACCAAAGAGTTGTTGAACTTGTTCCCAATCCCCACTGGCTTGCCGCTGGAATATGTAGGCGCTACCAGCACTTGAACCTCCAGTATCCTCATCCTGAGCACCGACAATTACCGTCTCACCGCTGATGCCAACTGAGTTGCCGAAATAATCCCATGTTTGCTTATCTTGAGCTTGGAGTTTGCTAACTTGCTGCCAATCGCCACTAGCCTGCCGCTGGAATATGTAGGCGCTACCAACACTGTTATTACGCTGAGCACCGACAATTACCGTTCCGTCACTGATGGCAACCGAGCAGCCGAAGTTATCCCGTGCTTGTGTATCTTGAGCTTGGAGTTTACTAACTTGCTGCCAAGCACCACTAGCTTGCCGTTGGAATATGTAAGCACTACCAGCATCTGAACCTCCAGTATCCTCTTCGTAGGCACCAACAATTGCCCTCTCGCCACTGATGGCAACCGAGTAGCCAAAACTATCATTTGCTTGCTTATCTTGAGCTTGGAGTTTACTAACTTGCTGCCAAGCACCACTAGCTTGCCGTTGGAATATGTAAGCACTACCAGCATGTGAACCCCCAGTATCCTCACCAGGAGCACCGACAATTACCATCTCGCCACTGATGGCAACTGACCAGCCAAAACTATCATTTGCTTGCTTATCTTGAGCTTGGAGTTTGCTAACTTGCTGCCAAGCACCACTAGCTTGCCGTTGGAATATGTAAGCACTACCAGCAGATGAACCCCCAGTATCCTCACCAGGAGCACCGATAATTACCGTCTCGCCACTGATGGCAACCGAGTAGCCAAAACTATCATTTGCTTGCTT
Source organism: Calothrix sp. MO_192.B10 (assembly GCA_030065055.1). Taxonomy (GTDB): domain Bacteria; phylum Cyanobacteriota; class Cyanobacteriia; order Cyanobacteriales; family Nostocaceae; genus Calothrix_A. The sequence continues at coordinate 26,872 of JASJDS010000008.1, read as the reverse complement.
ATCTTGAGCTTGAAGTTTGTTAACTTGTTGCCAAGTACCACTTTGTCGCTGGAATATGTAGGCGCTACCAGCATCTGAACCTCCAGTATCCTCGTTGAAGGCTCCGACAATTGCCGTATCGCCGCTGATGGCAACTGACCAGCCAAAATAATCCTCTGCTTGTTTATCTTGAGCTTGGAGTTTGTGCATTTCGGCATACTCTCCTCTCATCTGGGCTGAGGGTACTAACTGCCCATTTTGGTATAAACTGACGAGTCCGTCCTCATCCATCACACCTGTATAATGCATCCAAGTATTATCCCCAGGGAGTGCCTCCGAAGCTTTGATAGTTTCTTCTGTCCCGCTGTTCAGATGCACTTTCAGCATCACCTTATTATCAGTATCAAGCAGTAACTGGAGACGATTTCCCTCTTCGGCAACAATCACCTGTTCCCGATTAACATGGGTATCCTGTCGCACCCAAGCCGAAATACTTATCCCTTTATTTATATTTGCCTTGGGTGTTTTCACCTTGATGGGAGGTGTTACCAAGTAATCTCCACTACCGTCAAATCGAATTCCCCGCCGCTTGACTGACTGAAGATTGACCGCTTCCCCGGCTGACCAATCGGCATCAAGTATAAAATAACCTTTGAGGGTATCAATCGCTTTTACAGGGTAGAGACCATCATAAGATTTAGTGCCGCTAATTTGCACCTCATCCCCTGTAACTAAATCGTGGTTGGTACAGTAAACTCTTAACCTACCATCCTCTATTTTCTCGTACCCCACAATCATATTGTCGAAGACTAAGCCATTCTCTTCTTCCTGAATTTCTTCCCAAGAACCTAGCTTATCCTGAGTAAAGGTTGCTTCGACTTCAAAGGTGTCCCCATCTGCTGAGACGACTTGGTAATGTCCATCAAAGTTTCTAGTCCCCTGAACTTTTACCTTGGCTCCCGGTTCAAAAGTATTATCCAGAGGGGTTTCCACCGATTGAAGCAACAGCTTCTCTTCCGTATTACCGGCGATCGCTTCAATTGTCCCTACTGCTGGTGGGCTACTATCGCCAATTACTTTTACTTCATCTAGAGTATTAAGGGGCAATAAAATATCACGAGTGGTACTCTTGAGCCGTTCAGAACTAGGACTAGTATCTATCTGTGACAGTGTCCCATCAATTGCTACAGCAAAACTCAGTGCCGCAGTAATCACATCAGTTCCCTTCTGAACTGGCACTGCCAACATCACCCGCCTAGTTTCCCGCATCAGTTGCATGCCATCCTGAGTTTGCCTTTCCACTTGGGTATCATAGGCAGTGGCACTCAATCCCTGGACAACCGTTAGGGAATGGGAACTATCATCTTTAAGCTCAAGGGTACGCTTGATAATACCGGGAATATTTCTGTATTTCTTGACTTCTGGATTATCGGGATCGGGTTCTGCAAACACATAGTCTTTCAGGGAAAACAAACCTTGCTCAGAAGACCGCAGCGAATATAAAATTACCTTCTGAAGGCTACTATCATAGGCAAAAATATTCCAACGGTAGATATCCTTCTCGATAGTCGGCATCAGAACCACTGAAAACCAACCATCCTGAAGATTTTCAATCAAACTTAACTCAATGGCTGGTTCGTAAAATGGCTCATTATTAATGTCCCGGAAGTTGAGAGAATCAATATTATTGAGCTTTCCCTCTGCCTTGTCAATCTTCATACTCTCGGCAGGTAAGTACTTCTGGCGAGAGCGTTGGAACCTGACCTCCAACTTGGGAACCAATTCATTCTTGATGCCATCAAGTACAAAACGATTTACCAGTAGCTTATTACCAATCGACTGCCGGAACACATACAAGTATCCTATACCTGAAACTAACTGCACTGGAGCAACGACAGACTCAATTGTTTCGGCGACTTCACCATAGCGCGATCGCAACAACTGATTATCCTCTTTATCGGTAAACTCTACCTGCTCACGATCTAAGACTGATTGATCTAGCACAGAGCGATCTAGAGGCAGCAGTTTCCAAGGTTCAAAACTAAGCGGATCCTCATTATCCTGGAGTGCTGTATCCTCAAAGCCACTGCGCTTAACTGTGTAGTAAATCTTCCCGTCAGCAGTGGTTCCAAAAACTAGGATTTTCCCCTCGTGGGCAATGCTATTGACGTGAGCAAACTTTTGACCATGTAGATGCATTTATCTTTCCTCCTTTAGGAGCTTGAACTGAGTTGATTGATAAAGGCAATCACAATTACTATTATTTTTTTTACTATCTAGTGAGTATTTTATTTTACTTTGAATACAAAAAAATAAGAAATTAATAATCTTTTACAAACCTAATATTCCGCACTTGAAATGTTACAGAGGGTTTCTACTGAGGACTTTTTCCATAATAAAAACAAAAGTATACTGCATGATTTCACGTAGTCGGATTATTTACTTACCTGACATGATATTTGCATTAATATCAAGTACTAAATATATTCTTAAAAAATCAAAAAAATCATGTATTATTGTCTTTATTTCAACTATAATCACAGAATATTGAAATGGTGTAAAGTTTTCAAATATAAAGGAGATATTGCCGATATTAAAATTATTCATTTTACTGGTCCAAAACCTTGAATTTTTTTCAATCTCGCGACTATAGATTCGATTCTATTTATTTCGATACTTGGAAAACATATTGAGATAAATTTATTAATAAATTAACCTTAGGACAACGACAAATACTAAGTTTAATAACCAATTCCCAGTTAGTAACTAACAAAAATATTTTAGCTTTATGAACATATATATTGTTACTGACCATTTTTTTCCAGATATTGGTGGATTGGAACAAAGTACCAAGTATCTATCCGAAGAACTTAATAAAGAGTGTAATGTAGAAGTTCTGACGGTGGAATCAAAAATTACCTATAAAGATAATTTTTCATTTCCTGTAACTCGTTTTAGCACGGTAAATGGTGCGCCTTATCTGGAAATGTATGATTATATTGCTCATAGACATAAAGATAAAGTACAAGCAATTTGCTTTTTTGGTTTTTCACCTACTTGGACTGATGAGCATCTTGAATTTGTATCAATGGCTAAGTCAAAGCTAGCACATTTAGTAACTTTTAAGATTCCATCATTGAAAGAATTTTCACAGTTTGTAAATAATTCTGAACGCAAACAAAAATTCGATAAAATTGATTTCATTTTTTGCTTAAATGAAGGAATTTTTCAGGAACTAATAACATCTGGAATCTCCTCAAAAAAAATTATTTGTCAGCAAAATTGTATTCCTAGCACGCACTTTACTCCACCAAATTCTGCTGAAAAACTAGAAATAAGAAACAAACTTGAAATTGAAAATGAAACAGTCTTGATCTTTACAGGAAGATTTGCTGAACGGAAAAGAGTTAATTTACTGGTAGATGTATTTGAGCAGATTCCCGAAGCAACCCTAGTATTAGTGGGTTTTTTTGATAATCGTTTTGATGCTGGCTCATCATTCACTGTTCAACCTGATAGTAAGATTAAAGTTTTTGAGCCTACATTTAATATATTACCTTTTTTACAGGCATCGGACTGGTATATCACAGCTTCGGTTGCGGAAGGAATGCCCAATGCTTTGCTTGAAGCCTTATCTTGTGGATTGCCAGCTATTGCCACTTCCATACCTGGTCATGCTGAAATCATACGTCATGGATATAATGGTCTCTTATTTCTTCCAGATAATGTTGACGATCTCATTAGACAAGTTAAATCAGCACTGAAATCTAGTCATGAACAAAAGCTTTTATCACAAAATGCTCGTAACACTATACTGGACAAGTATGACATATCTTATTTAGCCAAGGTGTATAAACATTTGATTTTTTCAAAGAACGATCGTTGATACTTTGGTGATTAATCATCAGATCCAATAATTTACTTTGTTGTAGAATTAAAAGTGAAATATACAGGTGAAAACTATGACCACTGCAACCACTTTAACAGGAACATCATATGCCAAGAGAAAATACAACATCACTGCACCTGTGAGCGTTGATGTGGCAAAGAATTATGTCAGAGCTATAGTGGCGATCGCCAGTGCAGATGGTGAATTAGCGCAAACAGAATTAGATTGGTTTGTTGAAGAACAACAGATGCTGGGAGCACCATCTGATTTCATAGAAGAAAATATCATCAAATTCGATGACAAAAATGTCAATATTGAAGAACTATTGAGTGGAATTCATTATGATTTTCCGCTAAATTTTCGCCGTTCTATGTTGTATCAAGCCATCAAAATGAGCCGTGCTGATGGAGTATATCACGATAAGGAAAAAGCAGCGGTTGCGCGAGCAGCTAAAATTTTAGGAATTGAACGTAGTGTAGTTGCTAGTCTTGAGTCTTTAGCAGAAATAGAAGAGTCTGCAGATAGGTTAAGACTAGCGATATTTGAAACTGACGTTTAACAGTTTAATTTATGAATGATTATTTTTCTCGTGAATTTTTCGGCGTTGTAGAATTATGAGATGATTGTGTAAAAAGTAAAAAGATAATCCCCATAAATAAATTTAGGGGCTTGTAACCATTTTGATTTTTCTTTACTTTTGCCTTTTTACTTTTTACTTTTGCCTTGTTCAGTAAGGATGAATCATGTAGAGGAAAAACATGACCACTCAAACAAGTTTTGAAATGACAGCATATGGTAAGAAGCAATATAATGCCTCTGGACCTATAAATTTTGATGTATCTAAGAACTATATCAGGGCTTTAATGGCCATAGCTAGTGCTGATGGAGAGTTAGCACCAGAAGAATTAGATTGGTTGGTTGAAGAACAACAGATGCTGGGAGTACCATCGGACTTGATAGAAGAACATATCCTCAAATTTGATGGGAAAAATGCGGATATTGAAGAGCTATTGGGTGGAATTCATTATGATTTTCCTGCAAATTTTCGTCGTGGTATGTTATACCAAGCCATAAAGATGAGCCGTGCTGATGGAGTCTACCACGATAAAGAAAAAGCATCTGTTGCACGAGCAGCCGAAATTTTAGGAGTTGAACGAAATATTGTTGTTAGTCTTGAGTCTTTAGTAGAAATCGAAGAGTCAGCAGATAGGCTACGATTAGCGATATTTGAAACTGAGGTTTAACCCTCTTTAATCACTCTCGCTAAATACAAATCTAAAACCCTTATTTCTAAGGACTTTGATGAATTTAGGTGTAGGTTGGGGAGCCACTCCGTTGCGGAGGTTCCCTCCGTTGTAGGAAGTGGCGTTTGAGGGACGTAGACCCGAAGGGGCTTCTCGTAGAGTAACCCAACAACCAAAAACGTCGGTATTGTTGGGTTACGCTACGCTCCACCCAACCTACATTTATTTTTATTTTTCCAGAGTGACAGAAAAGGGTTAATAGTCTAGCAGTACGAGTAGGCTCCACAGCCTATAAGATTATTGGGGCTAAATAAACAAAGCCTGCGATAGCTGACTGAATTAGCCTCATGATAAATAATATTAGGACTTACGCAACTGGCATATTTTTTGGCGTAGGGGAGGCAAAATGCGGTGTAGATTTTCAAAAGGGCATTATTGCCGTTGCGTGAGGTGCGAAAATATTTGAATGTAGCAATAAGACTTATAACGTCACGCACCAACCACCGATTGTGACAATTGCGTAAGTCCTGAATATAACATTTTTAACTTATAGATTGTTTGAGATTAGTTGACATATGGAAAATTTAGATTACTTTTTAGACAAATACGAAGCTAAACCTTTAGATACTGATAAATACAAAAATAGTTATGTAGGGTGGGCTTTAGAATTTTTTATTGACGAAACCGAAATCTTAAATCCTTATTTAAATATTACTTTAAGATTAGATTTAAAAGATGCACAAAAGAATTATCAAGATAATTTCCAAAATCAATATTCAACTTTTACGTCTTTTTTAACCTGGAAATTACTTCAAGCACTTAAAAAGCATACTCCTTTTTGGTGGAGATTTATTCAGGAAAAAGAAAAATGGTATCAAATTAATAACCCACCATTATATTTTATAATCGCAGTGGGGGGAGAAGCTCGATACGGAGAGTTTATCATCAATAATGCGACAAAATTAGGATGGCTTGAATTTTCCCAACTATACAAAAATGGTAAGGACAGCGTTTTAGTTAATCCTGTGTTGACTTCGGATAGAAAATATGCTTACCGATTGGGTCAATATATTGCGAATCTTCCTGACTTGGATTTTTTAGGTTTTTCCATGCATACATCTCGTAACAGTACCCAAAGCTTTTTCTACTTTGGAAAGAGAACTTATGACGAAATTCAGAAAAGATTAACGGTACCTTTAGCTATCAAATTTCATCATAGCAATATAGATTTATTTATGATCGAACTGCTAGTTAAAGATTATCAAATTGAATTATGTAAGGGAGAATAAAATTTCAGAATTTAGCTGAAATGCAATGATTGCTTATTGTCATCAACCTAAAAAACTAAACCTTCATCTAGACTGACTTTTACCATATCTGGACCGTTAGGGGTATATATTTCCAGATATGGGTAGAAATTAAAGAACAGTTACTAGCCCCAATCTGCTTAACCCAAACTCAGGTTAAACTAATCCAAATCTTTCTTGAAGAAAGTAAGCACTCAACATCTTCATCAAAACTACATCCAAAGAAGAGCGCTTGCTTTCATCCATTTTTGGTAATTGGTCAAGCAAATGAATTACCGCTGCTTGATTATAGAAAGGTACGCTAGACATCAGCGAACTTCGTAAAGTATCTTGGACAAGTTCTTGTAATGGTTCATTTAGCTTGAAAGTCGATGGGGGAGAAATAAATGGATGTTTTGGTCGTTTATAGATTGTCTCCGTTATAAATGGTTTTGCAGCTTCTCTAAGGATATATTTTTCCGTAAGACCACGAATTTTTAGTGCAACAGGCATATTACAAACTAATTCCACAACTTTGTGGTCTAAAAACGATAACCTTCCTTCAATGGAGTGTGCCATCTCCATACCATCGGCTAAGATTCGCAAAATGTGACTAGGGAGTAAGGTTTTACACCACAAATAAAGAGATTGGTGAACGGGTTCTCTATTAAAAAGTTGTCCTTGTACATCTATTTGATTAAAAAAGATACGATATACATTCTTTTGGGCAAATGACGCAATAAAAGAAGGTGAATACAAAGGAAGAGATGTGAGATATCCTCCAGCAAAAGCTTGCATCCAAGATGGAACAAAGCCTAACAAACACTCAACAGTATTGAAAAGTTGATTTGAGTTATTATCTGCCATTAAGAAACCCGCTGAAGCCTTATTATTCTGCTTTAAATCTTCTAGTAAAATTTTTACCTTTTCTTTGTCATGTTCTTGTTGATTGTAGAGCAACATATCTTGGCGAAAATGAACATAGCCGCCAAATATTTCATCTGAACCTTCCCCCGTAAGGACAACTTTATAACCTGCATTTGAAGCGGATTTATTTAATAGATAATGAGCAATAAAACTGCCATCAATAGCTAGTCTTTCACCATACCAAATTGAATCGGCAAAATGTTCAGCTAAGTCAGATTGAGTAATGGGAATAACATCTAAATTCGCACCAGTATATGCTGCTGCTTCACGAGCAAAAGATTCTTCGTTATAAGCTTCATCATCAAAAGCGACAGTAAATGCTTGAACTGGTTGAACACTATGTTTTGTTGCTAATCCTAAAATTGTAGATGAATCAAGACCACCACTAAGATAACAAGCAACTGGTACATCAGCCCTCAAGCGAAGTTTAACAGCTTCATCTAATGTATAGCGAAGCTGCTCAATATAATCGGATGGAGTTGGACTATTTTGTGATAAATAATCATCAATTCGCGGATAATCAAAATCCCAATAACGTTGCAGTTTTATTCCAGAGCGAGATGCGATGAAAAAATGACCAGGAGGTACTTGATAAATATTAGCAAATAGAGTCCGATCTGGAGCTAAAATACCCCATTCATTTTGCCAAAATCCTTCATAATCCCAAGACGCTGGAATTCCCATAGCTAATAAAGCTTTGATTTCTGAGGCAATATAAAGAGTATTTTGATAATTACTATAGTACAGGGGTTTTATGCCAAAACGGTCTCGCGCTGCAAAAAGTAATTCATTACTTTCGTCCCAAAGAACAAAAGCAAATTCACCTCTGAGATGATGTAGGCATTGTGTTCCAAACTCGTTGTATAAATGAAGAGCTATCTCACTATCGGAATTAGTTTTTAATTTATATCCCCATCGTTGCAAATCACCTTGTATATGCTCAAAATCATAAAACTCTCCATTAACAATTATATGTAAAGTTTTATCTTGGTTAGCAATCGGCTGTTCACCACCATCAATATCGATAATACTAAGTCTTCTATGCCCTAAACCAACTTGGTGTTCAGGAGAAATCCAAAACCCAAACCCATCTGGACCTCGATGTTTTAAGGAATCCATGCCTTTTTTCAAAGAGGATTCTGCAATTTGCTCGTGCGTTGAAAACAATGCCACTATGCCACACATAAAAAAATAGTTTTCTTACTTTTGGGAAATATTTCATAAGTAAGTATATATAAGAATTTACGCAAAAGTCACAAGCAATGGCACCCGAAGCGTATCGAGCGGAAAAAAATAAATTATCAATCGCAATAAAATAATTTTACAGTAAATAAATTATTTTATGGTTGCATAAAAATATCAAACTAAGTTATGGAAAGTTTGGCTAATTTTTTATGTCCAAGCGTAAAAATTGCAATCGAGACCACACACAAAAACACAATACACCAAGAATTTAAGTTAGGTAGCCGTTTATTTTTAACATTAGATAGAACCCAGTGGAAAGAAAATAATGTTTTAATGATAGTGTCTAGTTTTCATCTATTTTGTCACCCCCTTGAGATTTTCAACGCTGACCTCTACTTACATAGTAATTGATCGTTGTGCAAGTTTTTTAGCCTCTAGATGCATTCTGTAGATTTATTCAGCAAACCCTAGCTAGACAAAATTTAAGTTTTTCAGCTAACACCTGAACGTGAGGTTCACCAAGCATGGTAGTATGGTTTCCAGGAACAACATCAACCTCCACGGGTTGGCTAGAAAACTGGTTCCATCCCCAAGTTGGATCTGTGGGAATTTCACCAAGCATTCCCAATTTATCCTGATAAACGCCCCTGGTGCGGAACAGGGTAATCCGACCTTGATAACCTCCTTGTGGGAGATAACTCATAAAAGCCAATTCGTCAGCTTTAATCGTTTTAACAATCCCACGCACTCGTTCAATTCCTGAATTAGGTGGCAACAGATTGACGATTTCCATCTGCTGTTTGAGATGGTTTAATTGCGCTTCAGGATTGAGAGGTTTGAGGGTTTCATAGTCAATGCCGAGATTTTTCCCAGATAACATTTCGAGGATATGGGCAATATTAGTCAACCATCGGGCATCATCCCAATCTAGCTGTTTTGGGGTGCTACCAGGAAGTCGGGCGGGAAGGTCAAATAGGGCGAGTAGGGCAACCGTTTCTCCTTGTTTTTGTAGCTGTTGTGCTATTTCAAAGGCAACCAGAACCCCAAAGGAATGACCGCCAAGGAAGTACGGACCAGAGGGTTGAAGGGATTGGATGGCTTGGAGGTAGTAAACGGCTACCTCTTCAACAGTACTAAAGGGTTCCGACACTCCATCTAAGCTGGGGGGTTGTAAAGCGTAAAAAGGTTGGTCATTTCCCAGATGATGGGCGAGTTGGTGGAAGTAGACCACATTGCCACCGGAACCAGGCATACAGAAGAACGGTGGGTGGTTTCCTTGGGGTTGAATGGCAACTAAGGGAGACCAAGAGTGAGTATCAGTGTTTTGGTGCAGTAGAATAGCTAATTGTTCTATGGTAGCACCTTGGAAAAGGTCAGCTAAAGATAGATTTTTGCCAAATTGTTTCTCAATGTCAGCCATCAGACGCACTGCTAACAGAGAATGACCACCGAGATCAAAGAAGTTATCTTGGACTCCGATGGAAGAAACACCGAGAATCTTTGACCAAATTTGGGCTAGTTGTAATTCCACCGAGTCCCGGGGAGCAACAAAACTGGTTTCCCGAACCAAACTTGAAGCATCGGGGACAGGTAAGCCACGACGGTTGACTTTGCCGTTAGGAGTTAGGGGCATTGCTTCGAGAAGGACAAAAGCACCAGGAATCATGTACTCGGGTAGTTTAGTCTTGAGGAAAGAACGCAAATCATTGATTGTGTTTTTTGCGTCATTAGTAGTTAAATAAGCTACTAGACGTTTGTCTCCTGGAATGTCCTCGCGGGCAATAACTACAGCTTCTCGCACGTTGTCATGTTGGGCAAGTACTGCTTCAATTTCTCCAACTTCGATCCGGAAACCTCGAATTTTTACTTGATTATCAATACGTCCGAGAAACTCTATATTTCCATCGGGTAAATAACGGGCTAAATCACCAGTTTTGTAGAGGCGAGAACCTGGTTTATTGCTAAACGGGTTAGGGATAAACTTTTGCTCTGTTAGTTCGGGACGGTTGAGATAGCCTCGGGCTAAACCCGCACCACCAATATGCAGTTCTCCGGGTACACCAATGGGTACGGGTTGGAGATGTTTGTCCAGGATATAGATAACAGTGTTGGCGATCGGACGACCGATCGGTGGTTTGTAATTGATGTTGGTACATTCGGCTACAGTTGCACAAACAGTAGATTCTGTCGGTCCGTAGGCATTGAAAAAGTGCCGACCCACTGACCATTGCTCTACCAACTCTTTGGTACAAGCTTCTCCGGCCACAATAATATTCTCTAAGGTTGGCAGAGTTTGATTGGTCAAAGTTGCTAACGCTGATGGTGACAAAGTGACATGAGTAATGACTTGTTTTTGTAATAACTCTATTAACTCTGCTCCGGGTCGCAATGATTCAGTCGTTCCCATAAATAGTCGCGCCCCAGAACAAATGCTCATCACAATTTCCCAGATTGAAGCATCAAAACTAAAAGACGCAAACTGGAGAATGCTACTGTTTTGCTCGACATCAAAAAGTCTAATTTGAGCCCAAGCTAAATTGCACAATCCTTGATGAGCAACCATAACTCCTTTCGGTTTGCCCGTTGAACCCGATGTATACATCACATAAGCCAACTGGTTAGGTTTTATTTGATGAACGGGGTTATGTTGGGGTTTTGAGTTAATCCCATTCCAATGTGCATCCAACAAAACCAGTTTCCCAACAGTTGAGGGGAGTTCCTCAACCAACTTAGATTGTGTTAACAAAACTGGCACCGCAGAATCTGACAACATATAAGCAATGCGTTCGGTAGGATAATTCGGGTCTAATGGCACATAAGCTCCACCGGCTTTAATAATCCCCAATAATCCCACCACCATCTCCAGAGAACGTTCGACACAGATGCCCACTAATACCTCTGGTTTGACCCCCAGAGTTTGTAAATAATGCGCCAGTTGATTGGCTTGACAATTTAACTGCTGATAAGTTAATTCTTGGTCTTCAAATACCACCGCCACTGCATCCGGTGTTCTTTCTACTTGTTCCTCAAACAAATGATGAATGCACTTATCTTTGGGATAGTCAACCTGAGTATTATTCCATTCTACCAATAACTGATGACGCTCACTTTCTGTCAACAAAGGTAATTCAGCAATGCTTTGCTTGGGATTGGTAACAATTCCCACGAGCAAAGTATTCAAATGCCCGTTCATCCGTTTAATTGTAGTGGCATCAAACAAATCAGTGTTGTATTCAGTCAGAAGAACCATTCCCTCCGATTCTTCCTCTAAGAGATAGAAAGTGAGGTCAAACTTAGAAATCTCAGGATCTACCTCGAAGTAAAACGCCTTCCATCCTAACTTATCTGCCGTTACTAGAGGTGGATCGATGGTGAAAGCCACCTGAAACATGGGATTTTGGTTGATTTGGTACTCGGGATGAAGGGCTTCTACCACCTTCTGGAACGGCACATCTTGATGGGAGTAAGCTGATAAACAGACATTCCGGACTCGCTTTAACAGTTCGCAGAAACTAGGGTTGCCGCTGAGGTCACTACGCAAGACCAAAGGATTGAGAAAGTTACCGATGATCCCTTCTAACTCCGATCGCCCCCGTTGGGAAATCAAAGTACCCAGAACAATATCTGACTGAGCCGAATAGCGATAAAGCAAAACTTTGATTGCTGTCGCCAAAGTTACAAATAAGGTAACACTTTCTTGGCGGCTAAGAGTTTTGAGCTTTTCGATTAAGTCAAATGAAAGTCCGTGACGAACAAATGAACCGGTAAAAGTCGTTTGTGGAGTGCGAGGACGGTCAGTGGGAAGTTTTAACTGGGGTAAATTTTCTAGTTTTTTCTCCCAGTAGGCAAGCTGATGGGACAGCACTTCTCCGAGTAACCGCTGGCGTTGCCAAACCGCAAAATCGGCATATTGTATGGGTAATTCTGGCAGAGGTGACGGTAAACCTTGACAAAATGCTGTATAAATAATTTCTAATTCCTGGATAATATGCACAAATGATTCGGCATCTATAACACTGTGATGAATAGCGAAGTAGAGCCGATAGTTGTCTGAAGCAAGCTGAATCAGAGTCCCTCGCAGCAAGGGACCTCTGGTGAGGTCAAATTCTTGACGCAGCTGTTCGGTGGCAATACGCACCGCTTCTGTTTCTCGTTTTGTTTGTGACCATTCTCGCAAATCGACAATCGGTAAAGCAAATGCAGATGGTGGATGAATTTCCTGGCACAGTTGACCATTAAGGACTCGATAGGTCGTCCGCAGAATTTCGTGACGGCGGATGAGTTCCGTCAGACTTTCTGCCAATGCAGGAATATTGATATCTCCACCTAAATGAATGCTCAAGGTTTCGTTGTAAACTGGTTCTTCCGGCCTTAACTGGTTGAGAAACCACAGTTGTTCTTGGGCAAAGGATAAAGGAATGGTTTGCTCTCGTGAAATGGGTTGTAGGGGTGGTCCAATAGTTAAACCCTCTGACTGAAGAACCTCCTTAGCTAACTCAGCAACTGTGGGACACTCAAATAAGCAATTCAGGGGTAATTCTACCCCGAAGCGATCGCGCACTAGCCCCATAATTTTGGTGGCTAACAAGGAATGTCCGCCTAATTCAATCAAGTTGTCGTCAACTCCGATGGGAGAAACACCCAGAATCTCTGACCAAATTTGAGCTAGTTGCAGTTCTACCGCATCCCGGGGGGCAACAAAACTGGTTTCACGAATCAAACTTGAAGCATCAGGGGCAGGTAAAGCCCGGCGATCGACTTTGCCACTGGGTGTTAAGGGTAAAGCTTCTAACGTCACAAAAGTCCCAGGCACCATGTAGTCTGGTAACTTTTCCCAGAGAAAGCGGCGCAGTTGACCCGAAGTCGGGATTGGTCCCTCATTTGGACAAACGTAGGCGACTAAGCGCTTATCCCCTGGTTGGTCTTCTCGGAGAATCACCGCAGTCTGCCGCAGGTCAGGGTGTTGAGCGAGTGTTACTTCAATTTCTCCAAGTTCGATCCGGAAACCCCGCACCTTGACCTGATTATCGAGCCGACCGAGATATTCGATATTTCCATCCGGTAAATAACGGGCTAAATCCCCAGTTTTGTAAAGGCGGGACCCCTCTTCTTGACTAAAGGGGTTGGGAATAAATCGTTCTGCGGTCAACTCAGGACGGTTCAGATAACCTCTAGCTAAGCCAACTCCCCCGATGTACAACTCGCCGGGAATTCCCACAGGTACAGCTTGTGCGAATTGATCTAAGATGTACATCTGAATATTAGCAATGGGACGACCAATAGGTGGTAGTGCCGGCCAAGTGTCAGTAGAACCCGTTAAGGTGAATGCTGTAACTACATGACTTTCTGATGGTCCATATTGATTATGAAGGGAACAATCTTTTAGCTGGGAGAAAAAGCTGGCGATCTCCGGAGTAATTTGCAACTGTTCCCCTGCTGTTATTACTTCTCGCAGACTGGTGGGAATCAATCCCAAAGTTTGAGTGGTCTGTGCTAACTGCTGTAAAGCAACAAAAGGAAGAAACAGTCTTTCTATTTGTTTTGCTCTTACCAAATGTAGTAAAGCAACAGAATCTCGTCGCAGTTCTTCTGAAATTAAGAACAAGGTTCCACCCCCACACCAAGTTGAAAATATTTCCTGAAAGGAGACATCAAAGCTAATTGGTGCAAATTGCAGGGTTTTTGCTCCGGTTGAAACTGTTGTGTTTGACCGTTGCCACAAAATCAGATTCCTCAACGCCAGGTGCTTCATTGCTACACCTTTAGGTTTACCTGTAGAACCGGAAGTGTAGATTACATAAGCTAAATTTTCCTCAGAAACAGTACAGTTGGGATTTAAGTCAGTTTCTTGACTCACTAGATTCCCTTCACCATCTAAACAAATGATTTGCGCTCTTATTTCCGGTAATCCAGCTACCAAGTTTTTTTGAGTTAATAGCACTGAAGCTTGAGTATCTTCAATCATGTAAGCCAACCGCTCTTGAGGATAACCTGGGTCTAGGGGAACATAAGCCCCACCAGCTTTGATAATGCCCAACAATCCCACCACCATCTCAAGAGAACGTTCAACACAGATGCCCACCAAAACTTCTGGTCCGACTCCCTCCGATTGTAAATAATGTGCTATTTGATTCGCCTGACAATTCAAATCCCGATAGGTTAATTGTCTGTCTTCAAACACCACTGCCACTGCATCCGGTGTTTTTTCCACCTGCTCCTCAAACAACTGATGAACACACTTATCCTTGGGATGGTCAATCGGAGCAGCAGAATTTCTTTCTCGATTATAGATTAAATCGTTATTTTTATTCATTTTGACTATACTTCACTTCTTTTAAGTTAAACCGCTCAATATGATTAGTTTCGCCACTATCTTTATAAACTGGTCGATGTCTTTGAGCAGGAATAACTGTATTATAAGCATCCCAGAAATCTGTATAGGCTACGGCACAATACATTGGAATTCCGCTAGGAAATCTACAAAAGTCAGAGTGACAATAACTTTACGAAAAATGAAGGAGTAGCTAATGGAAAGATTACCATTTTATCTTAACTTGAGAAATCGGCTTGTTAGTCAAGAATTATTATTAATAGGCGGAGAAATTATTATCACTAATCTGGAAGGTTCTTAAAGGGGGCAAAAGACGAGGATGACGTAACAGAAACCAATGGTAAAGATATGAAGCATATACCGATGTTGGTGGAAAACTTACCCCATGTTGATGATGATGAACAAGTATTATTTGACAGTCAAATTGAGCAAATAATCCAGGGGAAACCACCAGAGATTATGTAGAGATTATTGAGTTTGTAAGACAACAGTTTAACGTCTCAGGGAGGATTAAGAAAATGTCTGCATTAACTCGGAAATTGGCAGAAAACCAACTGACGCGAAAACGGCTTGAACAAATACTGACAGCAGCCGAACTCACCACAGGGGTTACTGGAGGGACGAAGATGTTGATGACTAGCAACGGTAATGGTAATGGGACAGGTGCTAGGAATGGTCACGGTTAACCATTGACTTTTGGTTTAATGCAGATTATAATTACAATATAGTCTGCATTAGCTTATTATTTCATGACTTCACCGGCCGCCATTAAAGCCCAAATAGCACAATTAAGATCCCAAGGAGTAGTAGCTGAACCCCACACCTGGATTTCAGCTACTAGCGTCACTAAGAATGGGAAAAAGTACACCTATTACCGCTTGCTCAAAGGGTTTCGAGTAAAGAGTGGTAAAGACGGGGAAGAATCCCATAAACCGAAACTAAAGACTAAAATGGTGAGCTATTTGGGTTCGGCTAATAGTGAAGCTTACAAGGAAATGGTTAAAGCGATCGCACGGAGAAATGAGATACAGCGATTGCTTAAGAAACTGGAAACCCTAGAAAAACAAGTTAATGCAGACAAATCTCAGAATAAGAGGAAACCTCGTCAACCTGTATTAACTACATTGGTGATGGAATTAATGGCACAGGTGGAAAAGCTGCAAAATGAAATCATTAATATTAAGTCAAAGTTAACAAAAAACCTAGCTGTTCCCTAAGCTCAATATCAACAGGAAATAGAAAAAATAAAATTTCATTCAATCAAAAATCTTTTAGTTTTTCCATTAAAAGTAATACAATAACGATTCAAAAAATTCCGTCCCAGAATAATCAAGCCATCGGTATCATTATCAGGACAAGCATAGACTTTGATTCTAATAAATTCATGATGGTTAAAACTTATTTCTACTCGATAAGGAACCACTTGAATTTTCCGTTTTCCAACTCCATAAATAACGGAGGTATTTCTACCTCGAATTAGTTTGACTGCTTGCAGTTGAGAAATAATGGAAAAAGGAACCATAGTACAGTCAGCACCTGTATCAAGAATTCCTTGACTAGCTATTGATGGTATTGATTCTGATTGTCTAATTTGTAATTGTATTAAAGGGATTGGTGAAGCGTTAGGGAGTTCAGTATATTTTCCTTCAAACATTTGATGGGTTCTTAACTTTCTCAATAAACATAGGTTTTAGTCCATATTTTTTCTCGACTAAATCTAGTAGCTTTTCTTCATCTTGATTATATTCTAAAACTTTCCCTTCTTCAAAATACACATAGTAATTTTCATACTTTGGTAAAAGTTTGGGCAGCATTTCGTCAAATAATTTACCTTGATGCTGTAAATATTCATAAGTAGCTAAATCTGGATAAAGATTTTTAGCTATTTCTTCATTAGCTACTTGTTCTTGTACTTGCAAAAGTTTTTGGACTTCAGAGATATGATCGTGATAATAAGCTAATGCACTAAAAATCAATGCCGGGTCTAAATGTCTCCATTTACGTATCAAAGCGTCAACAGATTGGTTTAACCGATAATAATCTTCGATCAAATAAGTCAAAGGAATTTCTGTTCCTTCTATAACTATAATAGTTTGTTCTGTTGTCTCGATTTCTTCTAAGTGAGGATATAATGAAGGTAAAATTTCTTGAGTTTTCTCGACCATGATTTGATAATTGTTATCACTCTTTAATTAATTATAACTTCTTTTTTTGTCTGGCGACAAAATCTTAATTGATAATTTTCAATTAAGAGGTTTAATTCATGTCGCACTTTTCGACAATTAAGACTCAGTACAATAACAAGAACGTGTTATTACAATCCTTGAAACAAATGGGATTAAAGGTAACTGAACATGAGCAACCTATTCAGTTGCAAACGAATTGGAGTAGTCAAGCATTTGCTAATCTTGTAGTGGAGCGATCGCAGATATCATCTAGGAGTGATATTGGCTTTGTTTACGAGGACGATACTTACAAATTAGTATGTGATGATTATGATTTACGTCACTCTAAACTGCCTAATTTCAAACAAGAGTTAGGAACAAATTATGCTGTTGCTACTGCCAAAAGATTAGGCTACAGAGTGCAAAAACAAGAAACGGTTAAGGGTCAAGTTCAAATTACATTAGGAGCAAGAAGATAATGAATCCAGAAATTATAATTAACGTTGATGCTGATGGAAACTTTACGATTGAAGCTAAAGGTTCATCTGGAGGGAATTGTTTGTCTTTAACCCAACCTTTATCCGAAGCATTAGGAGGGGTTGACAATCGGGAATTTAAACCTGAATATCGACAAACTTCTCGCCAAACTAATCAAATCCATCTTAACCAATAATCAACTCAAACCAGTCACCAGTCGCCAGTCACCAGTCACCAGTGAAAAGCAATTTTCAGTTGTTAGTTTTAATTTAGAAACTCGAAGTATAAAATAACTAATCACCTTGATACTTCACTAATACTATCAACCAAAACAACTGGTGAGGACGCGAAGCGTGTGACTGGTGACTGTTAACTGTGGGAATATCCCACATTTATTTTATCACGGAGAAAGTAAATGTTTAGTAGTGAATTAGATATTTTTGAGTCTTCTTTTAAAGGCTCTAATAGTCAAGAGACTGACGAAATCAAAGATGGTATTCTCATCAAAAGAGTTGAGAATTTACCTTGTAAACCAAGTATATCTATAGATGCTGTTGGATATGACCATGAGAAGTCAATTCTGTATGTTCAATTTAAAAGTGGTGGAACTTATCGTTATTTTGATGCACCTTTAAGTCTGTGGCAAAGGCTAACTACAACCACTGGGTCAGTAGGGAGGTTATACCATCAAAATATTAAACATCAATTCAAAGGAGGACAAGTTTCTAACTTAATTTAAACAGTCACCAGTCACACGCTTCGCTCAGTCACCAATTATGATAAATACAAAATCGTAATAAGAGGATTATTATGAGTAAAAATAGTATTGCTTACGACAAAGCTTATCAATTTGCTATTAGAGTAGTTAATGCTTATAAACATTTAACTAATAACAAAAAAGAATATGTTTTAAGCAAACAACTACTACGCTCAGGTACGTCTATTGGAGCAAATTTAGCGGAGGCTAACAGTGCAATTTCTTCTGCTGATTTTAGTGCTAAAGTTTCTATTGCTTATAAAGAATGCCAAGAAACTAAATATTGGTTATCTTTATTGAAAGATACTGGTTATCTAGAAGAAAATGGATTTAATAGTATTTATAAAGATGCCGAAGAAATCGCTAAAATTCTTTACTCAATTCTCAAATCCACTAACAGAACAAAAAAGTAAATTGGTGACTAGTGACTGATGACTGGTGACTGATAAATATCATTTCTTGCGAAATAGTGAGAAATGATATTTTTTTACTATTCCATTACCATGATCTTTACAGACTTAGAACATTTCATTACAGCTTCATTTAGCCTTTTAGGAGTGACTTGTAGTCCTAGTGGAGTTAGTTCTTTTACTAGAGAATTAACCGCTTATACTGCTAATTATCCTAACGGGGGTTATGAAGTCTTCTTTTGGACTTATGATAAAGGACTAGGAAAATGTGGCTCTCAAGTATTTGAGCCACTGCCTAACACTAATGATCCTTTAAATGTCTTGGAACAAATAGAAGACACTCAGGATAAAGCTATTTACGTCCTCCATAATTTCCAACAATTCTTAACAGGACAAAAGGCAGATCCTTTAGTGGTTGCTAGACTATTTAACTTAGCACATAAACTGAAAACAACCAATCAGACTATTATCTTATTAGAAGAGGACATTAATTTACCATCATTTGAGGGTTTAATCCATATTTTAGATTATGGTTTACCCAGTGCTGCTGTGATTAAAGCTTTCTTGAAGCAATTGGTTAATCGCTTACCACCTGGTATAACTAAACCTCATGTGGGGGATACGTTAATCAGGAGTTGCCAAGGATTAACGATCGCAGAGATTAATGACGCTGTGAGATTTAGCCTCAAGAAATATCCATCAATTAACAGTGAGGTTTTAGCGCAACAAGTTAATCAGTTTAAGCTGGCTAAACTGAAACGATTGGGGGTAGAATTGTCCCATGAACCTGATGTCAAGGTTGGAGGACTTAAGACCCTCAAATCCTGGTTAGCCCGACGTAAGAAACTATTTGCTTGTGCTAATCCAAAACTACCACAACCCAAAGGGGTTATGATGATAGGGCTTCCGGGGTGTGGAAAATCTCTTGTAGCCAAGAACATCGGCTCATCGTTGGGGGTTCCGGTGATGCACCTTGATATCCGAAGTTTGTACCATTCCTTGCTAGGTGAGACAGAAAAGAACTTGAGGAGGATTCTTAAAACTGCTGAAACGATCGCGCCGGTTTGCCTCTTTCTCGATGAGATTGAAAAAGGGTTTGAGGCAGGATCTTCTACCCATGATGGGGGAGTCTCCAAGGGTGTGCTTGGCATTTTCTTAAATTGGATGAATGAGAAAACTGCACCTGTGTTCGTAGTGGCTACTGCAAATAAGGTTAATAACTTGCCACCAGAATTCTTGCGTAAGGGTAGATTTGACGAGATCTTCTTTGTCGATTTACCCAACCCCTCTGAGAGAGAGGATATCCTTGGAATCCACCTCAATTCGTTTGACATTAATCTTAGCGTTGAACAGCTACAAACGTTGGTGGACAAAACCGAAGATTTCACCGGTGCAGAGATTGCTTACCTTGTTAGGGAAGCTGTAACGATCGCTTATGGGGGCGATCGCTTGTGCAACTTTGAGGATCTAGAAACCGTCTTGGGGGAAATTGTCCCACAAGCTCTTAGGGACTACGAGAATATCGAACAAATCCGCAGTTGGGCGCGAGTAATGGCACGACCCGCATCTTAGATTCATTATATTATAGGGCTTCCGCCCTTTTTTTTATTGAAATAATGTTTAGTTTGAGGTTAATCAAATGGATTGGTCAAAAAAGTTTAAAGAAAAGGTAAGAGAAATAGAAAATGAACAAGGTCGTTGTTCACTAAGAACTAATAATTATGCTTTTATTAATGGAAGAAAAACTTTTAACAATAAAACAACTTTAGTTAAAGTTCATTGGATTTGCGAACAACGAAACGAAAAAGATGTTTTAACTTTATTGGATGGTTCAACTGGGTATGAACAATGGTATTTAAAAGACTTAGTAAAAGATTTTTCACAAGAACCAGTACATGAGTTTTTTACTGCTTGTATGGGTTCTTTAACCTATCCCAAACTAGAATTAGATTGGGGTCAAATGAAGTCCGTAGTAATGCAACTGAATTCACAATTTAATTAGAATTAGTTTTAACCGAGTGATTCTGCTTAATTATACTACGCTGCGAGTCACAAAAATACTACTAACAAAAACTTTTATCTGTATGACTTTAACTAGGCTATACAGTTGACACTCGCAGCGTAGTATTTTTTGCTTTCGCAAATTTTCAAAACGATGCGTTCATATTAACAAAGAATAGAATCGTTGAGGTCTTTTATGTTAAAACCTAAATATTTAAGAGTATTAAACCTTCTTGAAAAAGGGGGAAAAATTACCATAAAAGGTTTTACTCTTGCTATGTCATCTGACGGAAAGCTCGGATATCTCGCTCAATCGACAGAACAAGGAGAAATCTTAATGCTTTTAGATATTCCCCTCAATACCTTTATTGATTGGTGTAACGAGTTAGAGGATAAAGATATTCCCATTATTATTCCAAAAATATAAAAATCCTGTTGACAAATATATTAATAAATTTGAGGCTATTATTACCTCAAATTTTCTTTTGTTCTATTGCTGACGCAATTTTTGATAGTGAGATTTATCGAACTTTTTAGATCATTATGAAACTCAACAAAAACGTAATTCTAATTAATGTGTTCATGTTAATGATAACAACACTGCCCATTCAAGCACAAGCTGAGGATTGTAGTAGCATGATTGTCAAATCGCCTCAAAGCTATTTCCAACGAGGGTTATGTTATAGCAGGAACCAACAATATACACAAGCTTTAGAAGATTACTCAAAAGTTCTTGAATTAGATCATAACAATAGAAATGCTAGATACAATCGAGGGCTAATTTTAGCTAGATATTTTGGACAATATGATGAAGCTTTGAAGGATTTTGACGAACTGCTCAAAACAAATCCTAGAGATGCTGATGCTATATTTCAACGAGGAAATATTTATTTTCAAACAGGAAATAAACAACAAGCATTAAATGATTACACAACAGCAATTAGTATTAATCCCAACTTTGGAGATGCTTGGTTTAATCGAGCAATTTTATATCATCAGCAGAATAGAAATGAGGAAGCTTTAAAAGACTTAGAAAAAGCCCGAGAACTCTTTGCTGAACAAGGAAACCTTGAAAAATTCAACAGAGTTACTAATATGATTAAGGATTTACTTAATCCCTAGGTCAACAACTGATTAATTTGATTACTACCTTGTCTTATGATTGCTGACGCAATTTCTTACGCGTGAAATCCATATATTTTTCTATCACTATCATGCCAGAAATTAAGCCCCAAACTTCACAACAGAATCAATCATCTCAATCCCCAGACCAAGAGTTTGAGCAACGTTATCAACAGTGGTTAGAAAAAGAAATGCTCCGCCAAGATTACGAAGCTTTCTATCACTATTAATATTTAACGTTGGTAACTGATTAGTGAGGTTTTCAGTTACTCATTACACTTTACCGCACTTTTAGTACAAAGTTTCTAAAAGTGTCTTTTTTTTATGTTTTAAAGAGGAAATTATGCCTGATAAAAATGGGGAATTAACCCCCCAAGAACTTCAAGATCAATTTCGCACCATGTCCCTTCAAGAATTATGTAGTGAAGCGATCGCCGTTTCTCAAATCCTTGAAACCGAAGATGATGAAGATGATCTATTCCAACAACTTCAGCAATATTTAACCGAAGCAACCCAAGCCAAAGTCGACGGTTATTGTTGGTATCAAGAAATGCTTAAAAGCGAAATTGACGAGTGGAAAACTAAGAAGAAAAGATTAGCTCAGATGTGCGATCAAGTAATCGATCGCAAACAAAAACAACTTAACAGACTTAAGCAGAATTTGGTGAGATTAGCTGAACTGGGACTGATTGATCATTATCTGATGGGACACAACAAAGCGATCTCCATTCGTACCAATTCCCAACCCACAGTGGAGGTGTTACAGGAGGTTGATGTCCCTGAAATTTATAGGCAACCACAAATTCAGTGGACGGTGGACAAACAAGCAATAGCACTTGCTCATCAAGCAGGAAAAGACGTATCAGCTTTTGCCAAAGTTACTTATGGCAAACAAGTGCGATTTAAGAACGCTCCTCATAGAAAACGGAAGAAGAACGGGGATAAATCATGAATAAAGTCAAAATCAATCAAAATAAACGACGATTGCTGAAAATCCCCTTAGAGATGAGCAATGGTGTGGTTTTTCCTCCCGTTATCGTCTTTTACGATGGGACTAACTACTGGTTAGCCGACGGGTTTCATCGTGTGGCTGCTGCTGTCTTCTGTGGATGGACAGCGATCGCAGCTATCGTTAAACAGGGAACCTGTCGTGACGCAGTGCTGTTCAGTTGTGGAGTTAATGCTACTCATGGACTACGGCGTACTAATGAGGACAAGCGACGTGCGGTTTTGAGATTACTCGAAGATGACGAATGGTCACAATGGAGCGATCGTGAAATTGCTCGAAGATCTGGTGTAGGGAATAAATTTGTTGGAGATGTTCGACGCTCACTGTGTTCCCAACACAGTAATCAACACACTCGAACCTACAAAACTAAACATGACACTGTTGCCACCATGAACATCAGCAATATTGGCAAAACCCCTCAACGATCTCAAACACCATTACCCACGAGTTCTGATACACCTGACCCTACAACCTCCAAACGAACAGATTCTCAATCAACCAGTGTTGTGAAGGAGTTACCGCAACAGGAGAAACCATTGGGGCTAACGCACAATCAACGCACAGATCAGGTAAGACCTGATGTTGAATGTAATCAAACCACTCCCAATGACGTGGGCGATCGCTTAACCGCGCAGGTTGACATTGCTGCTCTAGATTCTGACACAAGAAAAGCAATCATTGCTCTCAAAGAACAATTGCTTTCACTTGAGGATAACCAACTCGAAAACTTGGGTAAAGTTATTGGAGTGAAGTGTTCCCCACAAGCGACAACTTTGGCATCGTCATTAGCGATCGCTGATCCTGAGATTGCACGGGCTGTTATCAACGCGATCGCTGTTGCTTATCCGTTCCTTGCATCAGACAGGGGAAACAGTTAACATAACCCGCGATCGCTCCAGTACAAAACATGGATAATTCATAATTGATTTTAAACCTCTTCCTTTTTAGGGAGAGGTAATTATCCATTATCCATTATCCATTATCCATTATTGACCTCCTTTTTTTTTGAAGCTTGCGCTTCTTTTTTTATTGAAATTCATTGAGAATTACTACAATAAAGGAGTGCAACAATGGCTAAATCCAAATCAAACACCTATGCTTTTGAAGCAGAGAACTTTCCCTTCATCACCTTGCAAGAAAACCTTAACGAAACTTGGAATACACTTGGCTTAAATGATCTTCAAGTCATTGAGCAAGAGGGGTTAATCAATTTGTTGAGTGCTTCAGGGATGACTGAAAACAGCAATTTTGATCCCAATCGTGTTTTGTTGGTCAAAGCTAGTGGAGGTGTTCCCACTGCGGTTTACGGTCCTTGCATCTTCCGTGATGGTAACATGATCATCCTGCGAGTTGGTGATAATGCCACACCGGTGGTACAACAAGGCGATCGCTTAACCGTCGGAGAACTCAAAGGTAAGATTACCGTCATGGCTGCTAAAGGTGCTAATGGCAACGAATATCCTACCGCCCAAGTTAACTTTGTTTCCCCATCAAAAGACATCTTCAAAGTCCGCATCTCCTTGGATACTCAAAATGATGAGTTATCAGTGGGAGACTTGGAAGCAGCTTTAATAAATGAAGAGCTTATAATCAATTATCTTGGGCAAGTTCCAGGACAAGTTATTAAAATGCACGAATTGGGTGTAGGGGAATTTGAAGTTAAAGCCATTAGTTCTACTAACACACAGTATGGTGAAGCTTTCAAACTCCATCTTGGTGACGGACGAGTGGTATGGGCAAGAGGTAACAGTGAGTTATTATTGCGTTCAGGTTATCAGATGAAAGCTGATAAACCTTTAACCTTAACCATCACTGAAATTGATGAATACGTTGAAGGTAAGTTTAAAGTAACTAATGCTTTACGAGAACGTTTACCACAACTTAAAGGTGACAACCCAGTAGTTCAAACTTTAGAAGCTCAAGTCTCTTCTGTAGAAGATAACCATAATGAGTCTGAACCTCAAACCGATGAGCAAGAAGGAGCCATCCCATTCTAAATAAAAAAAGAGTCCCCATACGGGGATTCTTTTTTTTAGTGTAGAAGAAGAAAATGGACACAATCCCCAAATGGAAGAAGAAAGTGGACATAATCCTCTTTTTGGAAGGTAAAGTTGGACAACCTGTCCAAAATCTTCTTCAAGTCACACATCTAATGGTCAAAAAACTAATTGAAATTAAAAATCGCTATCATGGGAAAATATCATAAGCTTAACCCCGATAAATCACTGCCCATCATCTACACTCAAGTTATCTTAGACAGTATAATTTGAGTGCAACTGCGACACAATTACTACATAGGTTCTCCAATGGGACACATTCCAAAAAAGAAAGCAACATTGGAAGAGGTTCTTGCCTCTATCTCCTATATTCTTTTCCCCGATCAAATGGGAAAGGCTCCCGTCACCATCAATAGTGCTGATTCTATGGGTGACACTCCACTTCACGTCATGGCGTGGAGAAAAGAGCGAGCTGCTGTCAAACTTCTCATCGAAGCTGGGGCTAACGTTAATGCAGTGGGAGAGATGAGCGAAACTCCTTTACACGTCGCAGTGCATCAGGAAGATCTAGAAATCATCTCCGCCATGTTGAAAGCAGGTGCCAAAGTGGATCTTCTCTCAGAATTTAACGAAACACCAGCACAGTGTGCAGCCCAGAAAGGAGGCAAGATTGCGCAATTATTTAAACGATTCACTGGCAATACTGGGTAGGTTTGGCTCGAAATGCTCTAGTTAAGGCAGACAGAGGAATTATTAACTGTTGTGTTGAAAAGTGATGGGTTTTCCAAAAGTCCCAAACCAGGAATCATGTAGGATGTTGATTATCCCTTAAAAAGATTAACGGTATGAAAATCATTGTTATTGGGAGTGGTTTCGGAGGACTATCGGTGGCTATTCGATTAGCAGCAGCATCCCATCAGGTTACTCTGATTGAAAAACGAGATCAACCTGGAGGCAGAGCTTATGTTTATCAACAAGATGGGTTTACTTTTGATGGAGGCCCGACGATTATTACGGTTCCCTCCCTCATTGATGAATTGTTTAGTTTAGCCGGAAAAGATAGGAAAGATTATCTAACTTTAGTTCCCCTTGATCCTTTTTATAATGTGCGGTTTCCGAATGGAGAAGTGTTTCACTATAACAATGATGCCGATCGCTTAATCGAACAAATTCGTGAGTTTAATCCTGATGATGTGAAGGGTTATTATCAGTTAAAAGAAGCTTCAGACAAGATATTTAAAGCTGGTTTACCTTTAATGGCACAACCCTTTCATCAGTTTTGGGATATGGTCAAGGTGGCTCCAGATTTAATCCGATTGCAAACTTACAAATCCGTCGCTGGTTTTGTCAATCAATATTTGAAGGATGAAAAACTACGACAGGTGTTTAGCTTTCACCCTTTATTGATTGGGGGAAATCCTTTTGAGACTACTTCGATTTATGCCATGATCCATAAGCTCGAACAAGAATTCGGCATTTGGTTTCCTCTGGGGGGAACAGGGGCTTTAGTAAAGGCTTTCGTTAAACTATTTCAAAATAATGACGGCAAATTATTACTCAATCGAGAAGTTCAACAAATTGCCATTGACTCATCAACTAGACGAGCAAAAGGGGTTTATTTAGACCATTCAGAATTTTTAGACGCTGATATTGTGGTCAGTAATGCCGATGTAGCCTTTACTTATTTGAATTTAATTCCTGCTCAATATCGCCAAAAATGGAGCGATCGCTCCCTTAAAAAGTTACGCTATTCAATGTCCTTATTTGTTTTCTATTTCGGAACTGATATTCAGTATCCCCAGATGGCACATCATGAGGTTTTATCCTAATGTCGGGCAGAATACCCCATCCTTCTACAAGGTGGGGATGAATGACCGACCAAAATATAAACCGACCGAAGGAAGTCCACATAAAGCTTAAC
The DNA here is from genome assembly GCA_030065055.1 of Calothrix sp. MO_192.B10. Classification (GTDB taxonomy): domain Bacteria; phylum Cyanobacteriota; class Cyanobacteriia; order Cyanobacteriales; family Nostocaceae; genus Calothrix_A. The sequence goes on along the minus strand of JASJDS010000008.1, from coordinate 172 downwards.
TTTTTTGCACAAAATAGATAACCTATGCTAGACTATTCTTAAGGAGGTACTAGACATGGGTAATAAAGCGTATAAATTTCGGTTGTATCCCAATCAAGAGCAAGAACAATTCTTAGCTAAATGCTTTGGTTGTTCAAGATTCGTTTACAACCATTTTTTGCGTTTAACTACC
>JASJDS010000090.1 GCA_030065055.1 Calothrix sp. MO_192.B10 | reverse complement strand
ATACCAATTCTATGTAAAGTTGCGCCAAATAGATTTCGTAGAGACGTTGCAGTGCAACGTCTCTACAATCAATATAAATTGCATCTTCATACAGCAACGGTATCATAAAATTAGCCTATGATATTCTATTATTTCTGTCACTAGTTCACAAAATAAATCTTGTTAAGAATCATAAAAATGATTGTTGATTAATTATCTAGGGTTGACAAAAATAAAAGAGTCTGATTTGAATCAGACCCTTTCCAGAAATAGGTAACATCAATTTATTTTTAATCTGCCTAGTGGTTCATCGCATTAGTTATGATGGCTAGGTAAGGTGATCCCCGACTTCTAAATCAATATCCGCACATGTAGCAATTCCTAGGATAGAAGTCGGGGATCGCTCGCACCCGCAACTCGTCAAAATTAATGGGACAAAGCACTAGGCGAAAACCCTTACTATTGCCTGTTCCCTCTCCCGTTGGCGCAGCCGCCCGCTCAAGGGCAGGGGAGTTAAAGACTTTGTAAAAGCTCTTTCACCTTTGTTGATTGGCGTTGCTGGAATTTTTCTGGGAATTTTAACTCTAAAGCAATATTACCATCGCCATCTTCTTCAATCGCAGTAATTTCGGCAATAAAACGACTGGGTGCTACATCCAGTACACCTGGTTTTGAGCCGTCAATCTGTTGCAAGTTATCTAGATTCTGTGCCCCTGAGATTTCTCCTAATGCATCAGCACTGATTTGACGACTTAAAAGTACACCAACTAGTGGTTTGACGGTTCGCATTCTATGTAAATCCTGCTGCCCAATAAACCTGTCGGCAGATAGGGCTTTATTACTTTGTAATTCTAATCTTACCCCTGTAACTCCCAATTCAGTGGCTACACCAGGAAAGAAATGACCATCCCAGTAGAGTTGAGCCATAGTCTGTACTTGTTTACGTACTTTGAGGCGGGAAGTTGATTGAATATCTCGTAAGGAGCGAGGCAAACTGGTAGCAAGGAAACTCAGGGAGGCAAATGGTTGGTCTATATTCTCACGTTTCTGGGAATACCATTCGCGCACATCTGAATACAATACTAAAGTTAAAGCATCTAGTTGTTGACTGGAAAGATTAATAAAGTCAACACCTAAATGGGTTTGGTTGTTGTCAATCGGAGAAAGGCGTATCACCCTGGCTGTGACAGTCGCGCGGGCACTAAAATCCCCCATAATCTCTATCTGGACTTCATCTGGTAAATTCGGCCAAGACTCTAAGGTGATTAATGCCCCTGTTTCGGAAATATTGATAGTTTCACCCATAATGGCTTGTCCATTACAGGAAATTACCACGGGTAAGCGACGTTGCAAGCGGTGGGAATTACGTACCTGGGGCTGTTCAAAGCCTACTAACAATGCTGCTGTCAACAAAATCAGGTTAAATCCAGACCATAAGGTATTTACTAATACCGCTTCTGTATCTTCTGGACGTAGTAATAACCAGTAGGGTATAGCCAGTAAAGACGTAACCACAAGGGCAGTCACCACTACCAGCCCGCGCATGGATTGCCAATCGAATGTGCGTTTATTGACATTGACCCCTTTATCTGTGACGTTAAATGAGCCGAGTTTGGGGTTAATCAGTGCCATCATTGTCACCCACCCCGCCTGGAAAGACATGACAAATTCAAAGATTTCGTTCCAGAAGGTGAAGCGGACGTGTTTATAAATAATGTAGTTGGTAAATAGGGCTAGTAGGACGTGGGGGAGAGCATAAGCCAAGGTTTCTAAACCCAAACCTTGAATGGGGTTAATCCCGAATAATAAAAATAGGGTGGGGATAATGGCATATACCAGTCGGGGATAGCCATAGAGGAAGTGGGAAGTGGCACTAAAATAACAAATTCGTTGGGCAAATGTCAGATTTAATTTGCGGTTAAATAGGGGGTTTTCTAACCGGAGAATTTGCGCCATTCCCCTAGCCCAACGTACCTGTTGACCAACATAAGCAGAAAAGGTATCTGGTGCTAAACCAGCTACCATAATTTTGTCGTAGTAAATAGATTTATAGCCCCGTGAGTGCAGGCGTAATGCAGTGTGACAATCTTCTGTAACCGTCTCTACGGCAATTCCCCCAACTTCTAGGGCGTGGGTTTTACGAATCAATGCAGCGGAACCACAGAAGAAGGCTGCATTCCAATAATCGTTACCTTTTTGCAGTACTTTATAAAATAATTCGTTACCCACAGGGACTTTTCCACCAGTGAGCAAGTTGCGCTCAAAGGGGTCAGGATTATAAAACCAGTGGGGAGTTTGCACAAAGGAAACTTTCGGATCGTAAAAGAATCCCACTGTATGTAATAAGAATTGTCGGGATGGAATGTGATCGCAGTCCAGAATTAAGACTAAATCCCCTTGGGTACGGCGGAAGGCAGTGTTAATATTACCAGCTTTCGCGTGGTTATTATCATTCCGCGTCATGTGGATGCAGCCAATTTCCTCGCACATTTGGCTGATTTGCTCCCTGCGAGCGCGGAATTTTTCTCGACGGGGGTCACTTTCTTTATACCTTTCTGGACGACCATCATCCAGGATATAGACTTTTTTCTTACCAGGGACGTATTCGCAAGCTAAAGCCGCCAGGGCGGTTTTGCGAACAATCTCCACATCCTCGTTGAAGGTAGGTATATATATATCCACTGAAAACCAGTTTTGCTGGGGTATTTTGGCAAGATTAACTGGTTTGCGTTCCTTAATTTTTAAAGTTTGAAAATATGCCAGTACCAAGGTGATGATGGCGTATAGCTCTGCACCATACAACAGCAAACAAGCAATACTGTTGAGAATGCCATCAAAGTTCAGGGTGTAGCTGGTGCGGTAGTAGAGATACCGCATGGTTGTGACTAAACTCAGCCACACCATAAATAAGTGGTAGTATTGGCTGATTTCTGCTGAGGATTCTTTACCCTCAGCTTTGACTACTAAGTAACCAATCAGTATGAGAAAAGCAGCAACAACCCCTTGCTGCCAACGTTCTAGGGGTGTGATGATTAACGGGACTGAGAGCAAACATAGGAGGAGGATAAACCACTTGAACTGCTTGACACCAACTTTTTGTAGCAGGCGATCAAACAATTGTGGTGTCAAGTCAATTAACCAGTGGCTAAATTTAGAACGCCTATGTTTATCTTGCTGATTAGGTGGTCTGAAGGAGGACGAAGACATTGGTGATGGAGAAATTTTATAGTTAAGCGGCGATTACCAGTCTCAATGGATAAACTTTTTAACCTAGTGACTAAGTGAGTAGGAATTATTTACTGTCATTAGGATCGACACGTTTGAGATATAACTGGGCAATACCATAAAGCAAGAGAGATATACCGACGATGCCCGTAGGTAATAACAACCAGTTTTCTTGTATTAATCGAGATACCTTACTGAGGATTGAGGTATTCTCTACCCGTTTAGTAAAGGGAGCATCTTGGAAAAATGCTAGTTGATAAGCATCTGGATCGTAGGGAACTGGATTAGCTCTATTGCTATCAATTAAAACAGTGTCTTTCTTAAGTTGGAAAAACCATGAGTCTTGATTGAGAACCTGTCGGACTCTTTCTAAACCTGTGGGTGTTTGGGCTGTCAAAGCTAGGATGACGCGATCGCTATTCCACGGAGAAATCACTTGTTTGATTGCACCTTGCTTGTCTTGGGGTGTTTGAATTGCTGCTGCTGTGGCGGAACGGATAAATCCCTGACCCAATTTAAAACCCTGGGGTTTATTAAATACTTCTGGAAAGGGAAATTGGTCTAAGGTGCCAATGCCAACTAAGTGTTCGCTGTTCTTGACATTACTAGGTAAAGAATCGGGAGTATAAACATCCAGTTTTACGGCATCAGCTTGGCTGAGTCTTCCTAAACGTTCGCTCAAGGCAAACAAGGTCAAGATGTCGGTATCCGTGGGAGTTGATGGTAAAACCACTGCGGTTTTAGATAAATCCTGGGGTGCGGCAAAAGGAAATCCAAATTGCATTAATTTCAGGTCAGGGAGTTGTACGGAGGTTTCCCGTTTTAAGTCAAAGTTGGTGTCAGCGTGTACTGTCCCTGTTAATTGCTCCACTGGTGGAGCTGTACAATTTTGTCTGTCAAATGGCTCTCGAGAATTCATCCGGAAAAACACTTGCAACTTGGAATTTGGCTTAATCAAGTTAGCGGGTAAATCTACTTTGAGGTTTTTCCGAGTTTCTCCCGATTCTGATGTCAGACGCGCCCCACCAATAAATACTCCATCTAAAAGAACTTCAACAGCAGAAGTTCTGGGATTGACTTGGGGTCCATAACTATACACCAAATTCATGGAACTACCCCGCAAAAACCTGTCATCAGGTAAAGCTCGAAAATCAATTTCTATAGGTGGCGCTCCCGAACCCCTGACAGTCACATCAGAGAATGGTTCTCCATTTACCTGGGTTTTGATATCCCTCAATTGAAAGCTATTTGCTGGTGGTAAATAACGGGGCCATTTACGGGCTGATGGGGTAAATACCTCTTGCACTCGATCTATAAATACCACCTTACCGGTACTCATTTTTTGAGCTTGGGGCTGACTTAAAAATTGGGCAGCCTTTTCCACGCCCTTAGCTCCATTTCCCGTCACCACTAGTACTGGTACGCCATTTTTAGTAGTGGTCATCAGTAATATACCCCGATCGCTCGGTATGGGATTTTGATTGGTGTCGAGAACTTGAGAGCCTACTATTTTGACTGGTAATTTTAAGTCTGCTAAAAATGGTTGTTCGCTGGGAGTACCAACAATCACCAGGCGATCGTTATCTTTAACATCGGTAATGTTGGAGACTAAATTAGTCTGGATGGGGCGGAATTCTGCTAGTCTACCAAAGGATGTTTGTAAACGACTAGTTGCAGTAAGCCAAGATGGACTAACTTGATTGGGTTGTAAGTAGGCAATCCGGTTGGGTTCTAAGGTCAGCTTGTCCAGGAAAGGATAGGGATACTGACTAAAATTGAGAGCAATTGGTCGGGGCTGAAACTGGAAAATTAACTTGGAATCGGGCAAAATCTCTGTCCACAACTCCGGGCTACCAGGGTCACTACATCCCTCTGATGAGTTATTTTGCTGGGCGACGATTTTAACTTCGTTGTAATCCTGGATTAGCTTGGCAGGAATATTTAACAGTACCTGCCCCACTTTCGACTCTCTGCGGTTGAGGGGTATGCTGCCTATACTAGTGTCGTTTACCAATACTGTCAGACTAGAACGGTTAGCATAGAGGGCTGGGGAATGTTGGAAACGAATTAAGGCTTTCAAGGTTTTCACATTCCAACTGCGGGGACGGGTAAAGCCTAGGCGAGTTTCCGCATAACCTCCCCGCAATCGCAAACGATTACCTACAATGGGACTGCGATTAAATTCTAGATTATGGGTAAATAATTTTGGCTGTTTAGCACTTTTTTGTTGATTTTTCCGATTTGTTGCAGTTGCTTGAGCCAACAAAGTCACTTGATTTTGCTCATCTTGCTTACCTTCTGCTCGCGCACTCGATAGGGGATTAGGTAGCAGTAGAAAGCAAAAAGCGATCGCAACTGCTTTTCGATTAAGTTGGGAAAGTTGAAACAACAGCTTCATGGGACAGGTAGTTAATTTAGAGATTGTTTTAAAACAGAAGTGTAAATTTTATTATTTACTTACGGTGAAAAATACTGGGAACAAATATGTTTTTTTATAACTCATAAATAAACATAATTATGCAAATTTGATGAAAAAAACACAAAATAAAAACTTAATTCTAATTTTTATCCAATAATTTGCGGTTTACAACCGTTGGTGATATCAAGCCCAACCAAGCTAGATTTTGAGTATAATAAGCCGACTTATCATCCCAAATTCCTTGATTGTATTGAGGTAATATTTTTTGCTCTAATATTTCCTTTGCTAACTGTGGTTGGAAAGAAACCCAGGCAGCATAGACCATGGCATATTGAGATGTCGCTTCATAATCCACTAAAGCTTTCCCCGTGAGGTCAATCCGAGCTGGCAATCGTGACTGTTCTTGCCATTGTTTTTGCAAGTGTTGGGTGGCTGTTTGCAGATAGCTCCGTGCTGGTTTGGCATTGAACCATGCAGCATCTAGGGCTAACCGCCACCAAACCCGATAGGCATCAAAGCTATACAGGGTTTGAATTTTACTATTGGGTGATAGAACTTGGTACTCTCCAGTTTGAGTGTTTAAAGCTACCCAGTCACTAGGTAATCCAACCTGGGAAAGTTGGGAAGATTTTTCTAGGATTTGGTAGCTAGTGTCTACTAACTTTAACCAGTCTCGTTCTGGGTCTACCTGAGCAAATATCCGGAAAGCATAGGGAGCAAGATAGGAAGGATTGAGGTGTAAAGTTGATGCATTGGGCATAAACGCGGCCTTGGGACCTGGTAGTAAATATGGTTTACCTTCTGGTCCTGGAGCTGTGGATAAATTCCACAAATCTTGCAGTTTAGTTTTCGCAAGTTCCAAGTATTTGCCCCGATTCCAACGCCGTGATGCCAAAATCAGGGCAAAGATCGCATCAATATCACCATCACTCGCAAAGTTATTATCAATTGGCCCCCATTTTCCATCTACATCCTGACCCCACTTCCAAGCCCACAAGCTATCTGTTTGTTTGCCTTTTTCTTGTCGGAGGAGATTGTTTTCTGCCCAGTTTAAGGTCAAGTCAAAGGTGGCAGGATCGTCTATGATTACGGCTCTAAGCATGGCATAAGCTTGCCCCTCACTCGTAGAGCGATCGCTAGCTTCATAATCAATTACTCGCCCATCACTTTGGATAAACCGTTGGCGGTAACTCTCCCAACTAGCAGCAAGCAACTCCCGGTTGGGAATAGATGGAGGTAATTTAGCTAAAAATACTGATGTATTTTTTAATGGAGTAGCTGTAGCTAGGGGAGTAGGAGTACTTGGGGATTGGGAGTTAAAGATAGGAATATTTGCATCACAGGCATATAGGCTAATTGGGCTAACGCTAACAATTGCTGCCAAGATTGCCAGGTGTCGCATGGTGAATGAAATTGTTTGCAGACGGTGTCATAGAGTACTGATAAAAACTACAGTAGTATCTCCGTATTTATTATTCCCAAAGTGCCCTTGATTATTAACTTCAGTTAACTAAATTTTCCCAAGGACTGGAGGCAGCAGGCAGAGAGCAGGGGGCAGGGGGAGGAAAAAACAAGCCCAAGTTATTCCAACAATCCCTAACTTTTAGTCTAGTGAGGAGTTATACCCACTATTCGCCAGCAGCATTCTGAAAGGGCTAGGGAGTTGAAATGTATTACTTATTACTTATTACGTTTAATGTGAATTAAGTGCTGAAACCATTGTAATTACGTTGATAATTCCAAAACCATGATTTTGGACAAGTCTCAAAACCCTTATTGGAGAAGAGATGTTTTTAATTCACATCAGGCGTTACTTATTACTTATTACTTATTACTTATTTTGCATCCTTACCCCGCCGCTCATAGCTTTCCCAGGGGGGTTGAAAACCCCGGCGCAGTAGAAAATCTTCCCTTAGCTGTTGCATTTGCCGAGATATTTCCACATCTGTGGTTCCTTGAGACATCTGCTCCAGTTGTAGTTGTTCTAGTTGTGCCAATGCTGCTAAAGGTTTATCCATAACCGCATTCAAACCAGCTAAAGCTCGACGCGCCTCTTTATTATCAGGATTGAGTTCCACTACTTCCGTATATGCCTGCTGTGCCGATTCAAATTGACGCTGTTCAAAGCGAATTCCCCCTAAAGCTGCTAAGGCATCTGTATTATCTGGTTCTGTTGCCAAAATCCGCTCGTAAGCTTTACCAGCCCGGTCAAAATCTCCAATTGCCTTGGCTAATTCAGCCTGCAACTGGTCAGTGTTGGAATTTCTGGGCAAATTAGCCAGCATCCGTTTCACCCTGGCTCTTGCCCGTGCGGGGCTACGCTCGGCGATCGCCTGTACTAAGCGTAGTTGGAGTCTAATATTACTGGAATCAACTTGAGCTAAGTAATTATACAGAGGTTCCCGTTGGGGTGTAGTTGGCAGTGCCGTGACCAAGCTAAATAGTTCCGGGGGGGTATTAGTTGCTGGTTGGGTTGCCAACCAGTTATTCAGCACCGCTTCTGCTTGTGCTTGGGAAATTAGTTTGGCTTGATAAGCAATACTAGTACGCCCCAACTGAATATTCTGATTTTGGGGATTGCGCGCCAGGAGTTGGTCGTAAGCAGCTAATGCTTCTTGGTACCGCTTTTGTTGTAAACGTACTCCTGCCAATCCTTGCCAAGCTGCATTGACAATGTCATTACTCGGATTGGTTCCCAGTAAAGCTTGGTAGCGTTGGGCACTTGCCTGTAAATTACCTTCCCGACGTTCAATTTCTGCTGCCAATAATTGGGGAGCGAGGTCTTTTTTACCTTGACTAGTAGTGGTATAAGCTGCCAGAGCTTGTCTAGCACTGGTCATGTCGTTGAGTCGTAGATAAATTTGTGCCACCCGGAAATAGAGAAATGGCACATTCACCCCTGAAGAATTGGCTTGAGCTTGTAAGAAACTTTGATAAATAGGCAGCAATTCCGGATCGGGATCGTCAATGTCTGCCAATCCTAATGCCAGTGGTTGCAGTTGGGCGGGGTTATTCGGTAAGTTCTGAAAAATTGGGAATAAACGCTGCTTGAGGGCATTTTTAGTTAATAAACCCAGTTTATTTGATAAAGCTAGCTGCTTAATCAGCAAACCCTTGTCATTGGGTGATTTTGCCACTGCCTGTTGATAAAGTTGCAGTGCCGTTTGTTTTCCTCCAGGTAAGCCAGTAAAGACATCCCCAATTTCTTTAAGAAGTTGGGATGAAGGGTTGGGGTTATTTGCCAATGCCTGACGGTAAAGGTTGCTGACTTGCTGGGTTAACTGGGGATTATTAGTGCTTTTACGGATTTCATTTAGTGCCCTAGCTAGGGGTAAGAGGGTATCCGAACGACCTCTTAAGGGATCTAAAATTGCTAATGCTTTTGCCTGTTGCTGAGTTCCCAAGTAGGCGATCGCTAATTCTTTACGGGTTTCAATTGCTACTGCATTTAAACCGGAATCACGCCGCAATTGTGCCTCTAATATCTGGACGGCGGCGGCGGGATTGCCCGTCTCCCTTAAAGTACGACCATAGGCAACAGCAGCAAACCCCTGAATATTTTGACCGCTAGCTTTGTAACGATTAAACAATTCCAAAGCTTTAGGAAAATCACCGGTATAACTGTAGGTTTGAGCCGCCCCCACAATGGTATCTGGGGTGGGATTATTATTTAGGGCAATTTGATAATCAGCGATCGCTTCTGCAAACCTACCTTGATAGGAGTAGAGTGTTGCCCGCAAACCGCGAGCTTCCCCATCATTAGGATTGAGCCTTAACAAAGTGGTTAGAGCCTCAATTCCCTTCAGATTCCACTCAGGGCGATAAGTACCCAACAAACCAATGGATTTTAAGGCTAGTTGGTTAGTGCCATCCACCTCTAACACCCGTTGATAGGCACTCCAAGCTTCTGGCAGACGACCAGCCCGTCGATAGGCAATAGCTAAACCCAATCTAGCTTGTAAAGACCTGGGTGTACTTTTGAGAGCTTTTTTGAAGGTTGCGATCGCATCATTCACTAGCCCCTTTTTTAATAAGTCAAAACCTTTTTTTACTGCCCCAGGTAACTTCTGTGCCTGGGCGGTAGCAATATTGCGACCCAAAGCTGTCACATTAATTGGGTAAGTCAAAAGGACAAATGAAAAAGTAAACAGAGAAATATTTTTCATCTTTCTACTTTTTTGCTTCGTTCCCCTCTGAGGACAGCGAATACTTTGTTTGCCTTTTTGCCTTTGCCTCATCGAGAATTTCTCCCCCTTGGAGTCACATCAAACTCTGATTTCACCCTAATACCAACAACTGTTTCTTCAAACTCATCCCGTCCTTGGACGGTAAAACCCAGTCGCAAATTGGGGAGAAATTTAAAATCATAGTACAATTCCATTACATCTGGGCTTTTTCCACTACTGAGACTTTCGTTGGATAATTCTCTGCCGTAAGCTAGCCCTAAGCGATCGTCAGGTGTAAACACATCCAACAGACTAGCTCCAATTACATAAGTATCGGCACCCTTACCCAAATCACGGTTCTCATAACGTCCATAACGTCCAAAAAGCCCCAATTTGAGGTTGGGAATAAACACTTCAGCATTAATGCCATATGCTTCTTCCCGATCATCCTCTAAGGTACCAAACTGACTGTCTCCCCGAGCAATACCAAAACTTTCCCGGAAACTATCATTATTACCAGAATCGCGATTGGAAGCATAAGTACCGCGAATAATCGCATTACCGTAACGGACAGCAATTTCTCCTGCAAATCCATCTAGGGAAAAGTCACTAATCTTATCCGACGATGAAAATATAGCACCTTTGGCTTCAATGTTATCAGTAACACTCCAGTTAACCAGAAGACCAGTACGAGAGGCAATACCTGTAGATGAAAGTGCCGGATTTGTTTGAAAAACGGGATTAAAAAATTGGCTGGCTCCATCTTTGGCAAAGCTGTTGCGGTCAAAATAAGATGTTAAATCTAACTGACCAACTACAAAGCGTAAATTAGGTAGTCCTGTTAAGGAAGTAGCAAAATATAGTTCGTTGATGTTTATCCCTTCTCCCCGAGAATCATCAAAGGAATTATCTTCACTGGTAACATCCACCGTTGCTCCAAATAATACTTGGGGAGTAATAGGATATACCCCTGTAAGTCTTGCCCGTGCGGAGGTATCGCCTCCTTGAGTTAAATACACGCCCTCTACCCTTAAATAAGGCTCCCGCAAAGAGCTACTAGAAATTAAGGAACCTTTTCTATCAATTGCTGTTGGTATCCTAGGGTTTGGAGCCGCAGTTGGAGAATTCCCATTTATGGACTGCATACCATTATTATTAGGCAACTGTGGTAGTGGTGCTGCTTGGGATTGATTGAATGTGGGTGCTGCAAACTCTTGGACTTGGGTATTATTAAAGGAATTTGGAGCTGTTTGGTTATTGAGTATTTGATTAAAAGTAGGTGTACCCGTAGTTGTACCTGTATTTACTCGATTTCCACCAGGTAAGGGCGGTAATCCAGGTGCTTGGGCATTGAACATTTGATTGAAAGTAGGTGCTCCCGTATTCCCTGGGTTAGTAACTCTTCTTTGTCCTTGGGAATTTAATAGTTGATTAAAGGTGGGTACTCCCGGAGCGGAATTTTGTTGATTATTCGCCTTACCAAACAATCCTAAACCCGAGTCAGAATTATTGTTCCCCGCAGCTATTAAGGGAGTATTGCTGGGTTGTTGGGTGGCTAGTCTTTGTTTTTTTCCAGTTAATTGCTCCTGAATAAAGGAGTTTTCTTGCTGGTTAAAATCGGCAGCAGGTATTTGCTTGCCAGCGGTGGATAGTGGATTGTTTGCAGGTGCCACCGCAATATTTGCATCTTCTACAGTCGGTGGTGGCGGTACTTGTTGCCAACCAGGTTTCTTTTTGCTGCCAGGTGTGGGTGATTTGGGCACGGGTAACATACTGCCCAAGCCAATCCGAAAACTATTAGCAGGTTGCCCAGATGTTCTTGTTTGAGCAGAAGCTGCTTTGGCAGTTGCCATTATCCAAAAACAGGAAAGTGAAGCAACACAAAGCCACAAATACAACTTGTGAAACTTATATGGATGAGTAAATTTATGACAATCTGATACTGTGTGGCTCATGAGCCTCTCTAAATAATTAACTTAAGTATGGGTTTACTTTTATGTCGCAACCTTAGCAAATAAATCAAGTATATTCGACTAATCTTCAAATCTGGTAAATTCTCAATTAAGTTATGAAAAACAAATAAATATTTAATTGAATATCACCATTTTTAGAATTAATAGGTAAAAATATAGTTTATATAGATTTAAGCTGAATTAAATAGGTATTTTCCTCATGATTTTTTCTTTATGCCCCTTGAAAATGTCGAAATTACTTAAAAATTCATGGAAAAATTATTTAACTATCATTTTTTTGATTCTCTTAGCAGGCAGTTATGGCTGTGTAAAAAATAATTCCCAGAATGTCAAACTAGAAATTCAAACTGTGCAACCGGTATCTGGTAAAAATATATACAGAATTTCTGGTAATACGAATTTACCTGAATCCAGTCAAATTACAATCGCGGCAGTCAGGTATTTGCGTCCCAGTACCATAGATGGGGATCAATCCTTACAGTCTCCAGAGGGTAGAAAGCGATCGATCCTAGCTCGCCAAAATGTAAAGGTCAAACAAGGAAAGTGGGAAGCACAACTCAATCTGGTACAAGTTGCCTCTAATGGTAGCTTTCAAGAAGTTTGGCAAGCCAATCAAGGGCATACTCAACTACTTGCAGACAGTGGAGTCACATTTATCGCAACCTTCGATCCTTCCAGCCGAGTGCAAGGTGTACAAGAATCAACATCAGTGACTAAACAAGCCACAATTCAAGAATTAGAAGGTCCTTTGCTTCGTTTTACTAATGAAGGTGAGAAGTACGTACAAGCTAGTCAAACCCTATTAATACCCTTACCCGAAGGGAAAACAACACCTCCTCCTCGGCGATGGGAAGATATCAATGGAGGCTGGGGTAATCGATACCAAATCCAACCCCAAACTATGGCTTCTGGAGCCAATCTAATCCCGGTAATTAAATCTAGTCAGACTAATGCTCGTTTAAGTTCTGCGGAATTTTTACGCTGATAAATCTAAGGCAATACAGTTCAGTTAAGGAACGCAACCCAACATTATCAAACCTGTGTTGGGTTTCTGTATTGGCTAACTTGAAAATGGTTGTTAGTTGTTAGTTGTTAGTTAATAGTTGACGGTTGACAACTTAGGTGTGGGAGTTGCACTTGAGATTTATTTTCATGGCTTGGTTGTGGGATTCTCCCGTGGGGGACTAACTTGAAAATAACCTCACCCTGACAAGAGCAGACATCCCTCTCCTTAATAAGGAGAGGGAAAGATTTTTGTGTAGCAAAAAGCGAGGGTGAGGTTTTTCATGGGCAATAAAAAATGTACCAACAAATAATATCGCTGGCTTAACAAAATAAATGTAGCGACTGTCTTGATTGTCAAGCGATAGCTTGCCCTGACTTCGAGGTTCGCTAAAACAAGTTGACGCAACTGGGGAACGCTTCGCGCTGATTCGGTAGTTGGGTTGAAGGTTGTGAAACTAGGTGAACGAAAAAATGTGTGTGAGAGCCAAAATACTTATTACTTCTTATTTGCCCACAGTCTTTTTCGCTCACCCCATCAAACCCAACAATCTAACTCCAACTTACAGAATTAGCTACGCTGGAACTGCACTTCATTTAAATTAGGAGTGTCGTAATAGACCTTAAATTTTTCTGTTTCCTCTTCGTTCTGTTTGACTGGAGGCTGTGGCTGTAGGTTATGCTGCATTGCTTGCATCTGTAACATCATCTGTTGGAATTGTTTTTGTAGTTCTTCCAATTCAATATGTTTTGCCGTTGGATCAGTATTTGATGCTGTCGGGGTATAACCGATAAATTCTTGTGATGGTGGCTTGAATGCGTTAGGGGAGCTTATGGAAGATATCCCATCTACAGAAGAGCGAGTAACAGGAGATTGATATACTTGAGCGGGAGTTGTTGCCTCCACTGGCTGAGAAACTGTGTCTCTAGGATTTAAACTAGGATTAAATGGTACTTCATCATCCAAAAAACCACTCAGCCCAGAAATTTGTAAGCGGGATTCTGATAATTTTAGTTCTCTGACTAATTCTTCTTTTTCTTGTAAGTGTTTTTCTAAATTAGACAACTGCTGCTCAAATTCTACGGATTTACGAGCAGAATTACGCCAACCGCCCATAGCTGCCACAGAAATTCCCGCACCAAGACTAATTACCGTGGCTCCTATGACATAGCCAATTGCTCCTTCCCTGAGTCTGCCGTGGAAAAAAGGTTCTTGTTCTAGTTTAATTTCGATCAGTTTGTCCCCAAGTAAGCCCAGGGGGACAGTCATAGCAGAAAAAGCTGCCAAGGAAGCGAATACAGGTGGGATAAAAAATTTTTGCAGTGCAGATATAGCCATTTTTAAAGGTTAAATAATTGTCCAGATATAAAAACAAACCACGTCTATTTTGAAAACCTATGGTTTCTGGTTTTTGTTTCAGAATACCGAATCTAATTCGAGTAGAATCAGTAAAATGATTCTATATACTCGAAATATTCTGGATGCTCCCTAGTAGTCTACCAAGGTAGGTTTAACCAGTTCATAGTCAGGATTTTTGTGATCAAAAAACCATAAATTACTGACCGGAAAATAAACTGGATACAAGCCCCCCGAAGTCGCTCTTGGTGGGAAACCACGCCATTTGCTCTTAGTGGGAGACCCACAAGACCGCAATGGCTCCACAAGACCGCACTTCTCTGTTGGATTTATCCGTGGAGAAAAACAAGCTTACTATAATTGTTTCAAACCTCCGGGCTTTAGACATGGGGTCACGGCTCGCGCTACCCAGAGCGACTGTCGTCGTCGCGGGGTCGCTCGTCAATCCAAAATCCAAAATCCAAAATCTAAAATTGGATGACTTTTGTGTGAATTAAATCTAGAATGGATCTTTATTATTTTGTGTTTATTTTATGTTGATGATAAATGGTGTGTTTGCTGCTTATATACAATTTATTCTCTAGATTTATTTTATTCAATATAAAATTGATAAAGTAATGAGGAAATTATTTAAATTTTTGGCAAATTTGACAACCTTGTCAGTAATATCATTTAAATGTATAGGAATCTGGTTTGAGAAGTCCTGCGGACAGACTCCGTCAGTGTGAAATAAAAGTGTGATGATAGGGAACTCTTAACAGAAAGTTTACCCTCGATTTTGAAGTGTTCGCGCAGGCTACGCCAACAAAAATCAAATATCAGTCCTAATATATAAAACCCTTCATTGAATAGTTACCCTAAGGAAAATCCTAATAGATCGGTGTAAGCAAATGAACCAGAGAAAGAGATTTTTTTTGAGAAATTCTAACATTGGCAACAACAATGCTATATTAGTAAGTCTAGTAGTGTGTATACATCATTAAAAGTCTTTACTGGAACCGACTGTGGCGAATTCAAAGTCTGCTCTCAAACGTGCCCAAATCGCGGAACGTAACCGATTGCGTAATAAAAACTATAAATCAGCGGTAAGAACGCTGATGAAGAAGTACTTTACTGCTGTAGAGGAATATACAGCTAATCCTACCCCAGAATCGAAACAAGAAGTGCTTGCTCATATGTCCGCGACTTACAGCAAAATTGATAAGGCAGTGAAGCGTGGTATTTTTCATCCCAATAATGGGGCAAGGAAAAAGTCAAGACTGGCAAAAAGACTCAAGCAAGTTGCAGAAGCTGTATAGCTGCTGGTGAATACCCATGAGACATTAGTCTTTCCCTAAGGGCTAATGTCTAACACTTGTTTGGCTATGTGATATTTGTGAGTGAAAAAATGCAGCTGATCGACACCCACGTTCATCTTAACTTTGATGTGTTTGAGCCAGATTTATTGGCAGTGCGATCGCGGTGGCAAGAAGCAGGGGTGGTACATTTAGTACATTCATGCGTTGAGCCATCAGAATTTACTCAAATTCAAGCCATAGCCCAACGTTTCTCAGAAATTAGCTTTGCTGTGGGATTGCATCCTCTAGATGCAGGCAAATGGCATCACCAGATGGCAGAGGAAATTAAATCTCTGGCACTTTCTGAACCGAAAGTGGTAGCTATAGGGGAAACTGGTTTGGACTTTTATAAGGCAGATAACCGTCAACAACAGTTAATGGTGCTGGAATCCCATTTAGCGATCGCTGCTGAATTAAATTTACCTTTGATTATTCATTGTCGTCAGGCGGCGATGGAATTGAAACAGGTATTACAAAAATGGCGGGAAGTCAAGGGAGAAAAGATTAAAGGTGTCATGCACTGTTGGGGTGGTACGCCAGAAGAGACCAAATGGTTCCTAGAGCTGGGTTTTTATATCAGTTTCAGTGGCACAGTTACATTCAAAAATGCCAAACAAATACATGAATCAGCCGCTATGGTGAGTTCGGAACGATTGTTGGTGGAAACCGACTGTCCTTTCTTATCCCCTGTTCCTAAAAGGGGAGAAAAACGGAACGAACCAGCATACGTGCGCTATGTGGCCCAGAAGGTAGCTAACTTAAGGGGAGAAACTTTGGAGGCGATCGCATCTCAAACTACCAAAAATGCCTGTGCATTGTTTGGGTTGACAATCTAAATTTTCACCCATCCTAGGAATACCACACTGGCTGACAAAGTAAAATTTGAGGATGACAAAAATATGGTAAGATTATATCCTCAAAAAATTTTGCTTGCGCCATAATGGTTAAGGAAGTAATTGTCAAATACAAGTTTGAGAATTGAGCATATTTACTTGTCCGTCCCACAACCTCTACAAGTTGATACAGACCATTAGACAGATAGTTACATTTTGCTAATTACCCTACACTCTTAACAATGAATGGCTGTATTACGTAGATAGTAAATCCCTTTCTTATACAAACATCTAGCACTCAATTGCCTGGTGATTATCTGGAGTAAATGTCAATTGGTATACACTAACAGTAGTTTGAGGAGATATGTACTTACATATTTTAGGATATCATCTCTTTGGTGCTAAAGCCACTATATGAGTATAAATACGGTTAAATATTCTATTTGGGAATATATATTAACTAAATTAGCGCGATCCAAATTAACCCATTCTGGGGAGGGGAAGTGAGGAACAACAACAGAGCGGGGACTCTAACTCCATTTATTTACGGGAAAAAGACCGAATTGCATTCATGGAAATGCGAATCGCGTAGGGGTTCTGTTCGCGTAGCGGTTCCAAAGGAACTAGGAACCAAGAACATCGCCGTTAGGTGGCTCCTTTGGAGCATCGCTGCTTAGGGGTGAGTAACTATTAGCTGAAAAACGCTTTCGCAGGTTGAATGTATCCCATTTTTGTCAATACCTGCATTTAGCAGGCGGTGTCAAGAGAAATTCTCGCACACCAATAAGTTTAACAAGGTTGAGAAAGGTAGAGGCATGACTAACGAAACTCTGATGACACCCACCTTTTTGTTGCCCGACTTGATTGAAATTCAGCGTGCTAGTTTTCGCTGGTTTTTGGAAGAAGGGCTGATAGAAGAGCTGAACTCCTTTAGTCCGATTACAGACTATACAGGTAAATTAGAGTTGCACTTTTTGGGTGAGAATTACAGGCTCAAAGAACCAAAATATAATGTCGAAGAGGCAAAAAGAAGGGATAGTACCTATGCGGTGCAAATGTATGTTCCCACCCGCTTGATTAACAAAGAAACGGGAGAAATTAAGGAGCAGGAAGTATTTATTGGGGATTTGCCTTTGATGACAGAGCGGGGCACGTTTATTATTAACGGTGCCGAGCGAGTAATTGTCAACCAGATTGTGCGATCGCCAGGAGTTTATTACAAATCAGAGATTGATAAAAACGGTAGACGTACCTACTCAGCTAGTTTAATCCCTAACCGGGGAGCTTGGCTCAAATTTGAAACAGACCGTAATGATTTGGTGTGGGTGCGGATTGATAAAACCCGCAAATTATCAGCGCAGGTGTTATTAAAGGCATTGGGATTGTCGGATAATGAAATCTTTGATGCCCTGCGCCATCCCGAATATTTTCAAAAGACCATCGAAAAAGAAGGGCAATTTTCCGAAGAGGAAGCCTTGATGGAATTATACCGTAAGCTTCGTCCTGGTGAACCTCCCACGGTATTGGGTGGACAACAGTTATTGGATTCCCGCTTTTTCGATCCCAAACGCTATGACTTAGGAAGGGTAGGGCGTTATAAGCTGAATAAAAAACTACGCCTGCAAGTACCGGATACGGTAAGGGTACTAACCCCCCAAGATATTTTAGCGGCGGTAGATTACCTGATCAATCTCGAATACGATATTGGTAATATTGACGACATTGACCACCTGGGTAATCGCCGAGTTAGGAGTGTGGGCGAACTGCTGCAAAACCAGGTGAGGGTGGGCTTAAACCGCTTAGAAAGAATTATTAGGGAACGGATGACAGTATCCGATGCCGAAGCATTAACCCCAGCCTCCCTAGTTAACCCCAAACCACTGGTGGCAGCCATCAAAGAATTCTTTGGTTCCAGCCAATTATCCCAGTTCATGGATCAAACCAATCCCCTGGCAGAATTAACCCACAAACGTCGTTTGTCTGCCTTGGGACCTGGCGGTTTAACCAGGGAAAGGGCTGGCTTTGCAGTTAGGGATATTCACCCCTCCCACTACGGCAGGATTTGCCCCATTGAAACCCCAGAAGGACCAAATGCGGGTTTGATTGGTTCCTTAGCTACCCATGCCAAGGTGAATGGCTATGGCTTTTTGGAAACCCCCTTTAGACCCGTAGAAAATGGGCGGGTGCGGTTTGATTTACCGGCAGAATATATGACTGCCGATGAAGAAGACGATTTGCGAGTGGCTCCCGGTGACACCCAGCTAGATGAAAATGGTTACATTGTTGGACCCCAAGTACCCGTGCGCTATCGTCAGGACTGGTCAACTACAACCCCAGAGCAAGTAGACTATGTAGCTGTTTCCCCCGTACAAATTGTATCGGTAGCTACGAGTATGATCCCCTTCCTGGAGCATGATGACGCAAACCGCGCTCTCATGGGATCGAACATGCAACGGCAGGCGGTACCTTTGTTAAAGCCAGAACGTCCCTTGGTGGGTACGGGATTGGAAGCACAGGCAGCTAGGGACTCGGGGATGGTAATTGTTAGCCGTACCGATGGGGATGTAACCTACGTAGATGCCAAGGAAATTCGGGTGCGAACGAGAGTAAACCCAGATTCCGCAGAAGAATCTCATCCTGAGGAAATCAGATATTTTCTCTCCAAATACCAGCGTTCTAACCAAGATACTTGTTTGAATCAAAAGCCCTTGGTACGTATTGGCGAGCGCGTTGTGGCTGGACAAGTCTTGGCTGATGGTTCTTCCACCGAAGGTGGAGAGCTAGCATTGGGTCAAAATATTGTCTTGGCGTATATGCCCTGGGAAGGCTACAACTACGAAGACGCAATTTTGATTTCCGAACGGTTGGTACAGGATGATATCTATACCTCCATTCACATTGAGAAATATGAAATTGAAGCGCGACAAACCAAATTAGGACCGGAAGAGATTACCAGGGAAATTCCCAACGTTGGTGAAGATGCGTTGCGTAACTTGGATGAACAGGGAATCATTCGCATTGGTGCCTGGGTAGAAGCCGGGGATATTTTGGTAGGTAAAGTGACACCGAAAGGTGAATCTGACCAACCACCAGAAGAAAAGTTATTGCGGGCAATCTTTGGTGAGAAGGCCAGGGATGTGCGGGATAACTCCTTGCGAGTGCCCAACGGTGAAAAAGGTCGCGTAGTAGATGTGCGTGTATTTACTAGAGAACAAGGTGATGAATTGCCACCAGGAGCCAATATGGTGGTGCGGGTGTATGTGGCACAGAAGCGCAAGATCCAAGTGGGCGACAAAATGGCAGGACGACACGGGAATAAAGGGATTATTTCCCGCATATTACCCATCGAAGATATGCCTTACTTGCCCGATGGATCGCCCGTGGATATTGTCCTTAACCCCTTGGGTGTACCTAGCCGGATGAACGTGGGACAGGTATTTGAATGTTTATTGGGTTGGGCAGGTCAGAATTTAGGCGTGCGGTTTAAGATTACCCCCTTTGACGAAATGTATGGGGAAGAATCATCCCGTCGCATTGTCCACGGCAAATTACAAGAAGCCAGGGATGAAACCGGTAGAAACTGGGTGTTTAATCCAGATAATCCGGGCAAAATTATGGTCTATGACGGACGTACCGGAGAACCTTTTGATCAGCCCGTAACCGTGGGTGTGGCTTATATGTTGAAGCTGGTGCATCTAGTGGATGATAAGATTCATGCTCGATCTACAGGTCCATATTCCTTGGTAACTCAGCAACCCCTCGGTGGTAAAGCACAGCAAGGGGGACAGCGATTTGGGGAAATGGAAGTATGGGCATTGGAAGCATTTGGAGCCGCCTATACCTTGCAGGAATTGTTAACTGTAAAATCTGACGATATGCAGGGACGGAACGAGGCATTAAATGCGATTGTCAAAGGGAAAGCCATTCCTCGGCCTGGTACGCCGGAGTCCTTTAAGGTATTGATGCGAGAGCTACAATCCTTGGGCTTAGATATTGCTGTCCACAAGGTGGAAACCCAGACGGATGGTAGTTCTTTGGATGTGGAAGTAGATTTGATGGCGGATAATAGTTCCCGTCGCACTCCTTCCCGTCCTACCTATGAATCCTTATCCCGCGAGTCACTTGAAGAAGAGTCACCATCATCGTAAATAGTTTTGAGGGCTAGTGGTGATGGGGTGATGAGGTGATGAGGTGATGAGGTGATGAGGTGAGGGGATGATGAGAAAAAATTTGTCCCCTTGTCTCCCCACACTTCCCACACTTCCCTCTCTATTACTGAATTGATCTCTAGGTAAGGTGATCCCCAACTTCTGAATCAATATTCGCACTTTGTGGCAATTCCTTGGGTAGAAGTCGGGGATCTCTCCCACCAAATCTTCTACATACTTCATGATTTTATATTTCATCATTCTATGAGACACGCTCAAAATAATCAGTTTGACTACGTGAAAATTGGCTTGGCATCACCAGAGCGGATTCGGCAATGGGGAGAGCGAACCTTGCCCAATGGTCAGGTGGTAGGTGAGGTGACAAAGCCAGAAACCATTAACTACCGGACTTTAAAGCCAGAAATGGATGGCTTGTTCTGCGAGCGGATTTTTGGTCCGGCAAAAGATTGGGAATGTCACTGTGGTAAATACAAAAGAGTGCGCCACCGAGGTATAGTTTGCGAACGTTGTGGGGTGGAAGTTACGGAGTCGCGGGTACGTCGTCACCGCATGGGCTACATTAAACTGGCTGCACCAGTGGCCCATGTGTGGTACCTCAAGGGTATTCCCAGTTATATTGCCATTCTGCTGGATATGCCTCTACGGGATGTGGAGCAGATTGTCTATTTTAATTCCTATGTGGTTCTCAGTCCAGGTAATGCGGAAACCCTGACCTATAAGCAGTTGTTGAGTGAAGATCAATGGCTGGAAATTGAAGACCAAATTTATAGTGAAGATTCTGAACTGGTAGGGGTAGAGGTAGGTATTGGGGCGGAAGCTTTATTGCGCCTGCTAGCTGATATTGAATTGGAGCAAGAAGCTGAAACCTTGCGGGAAAATATTACCACCGCCAAAGGTCAAAAGCGGGCAAAGCTAATCAAGCGTTTACGGGTAATTGACAACTTTATTGCTACGGGTTCTCAGCCGGAGTGGATGGTAATGGCGGTGATTCCCGTTATTCCCCCCGATTTACGTCCCATGGTGCAGCTGGATGGGGGACGGTTTGCTACTAGTGATTTGAATGACTTATATCGCCGGGTAATTAACCGTAATAACCGCTTGGCAAGACTGCAAGAAATTCTCGCTCCGGAAATTATTGTTCGCAACGAAAAGCGGATGCTGCAAGAAGCGGTGGATGCTTTGATTGATAATGGCCGTCGGGGACGTACTGTGGTGGGGGCAAACAACCGTCCTTTAAAGTCCTTGTCTGACATTATTGAAGGTAAACAGGGACGCTTCCGGCAGAACTTGTTGGGTAAACGGGTGGATTATTCCGGCCGTTCTGTAATTGTGGTGGGACCGAAGTTAAGTATTCACCAGTGCGGGTTGCCCAGGGAAATGGCGATTGAGTTATTCCAGCCCTTTGTCATCAATCGCCTGATTCGCAGTGGTATGGTGAATAACATCAAAGCTGCGAAAAAACTCATATCTCGCTCCGATCCCAGTGTGTGGGATGTCCTAGAAGAAGTGATTGAAGGACACCCGGTAATGCTCAACCGGGCACCAACCCTACACCGTTTGGGTATTCAGGCATTTGAACCAATTTTGGTGGAAGGACGGGCAATTCAACTGCACCCCTTGGTATGTCCGGCGTTTAACGCTGACTTTGATGGGGACCAAATGGCGGTTCACGTACCATTGTCCTTGGAGTCTCAATCAGAAGCCCGGTTGTTGATGCTGGCATCTAATAATATTCTGTCTCCAGCTACGGGTAAACCCATTGTTACACCCAGCCAAGATATGGTGCTAGGGGCATATTATTTAACCGCAGAAAATCCAGATGCGACTAAGGGAGCGGGAGGATACTTTGCGTCTTTAGATGATGTGATTATGGCTTACGAGCAGGACATCTTAGACTTACACGCTTACATCTGGGTCCGTTATGACGGAGAAGTGGACAGTGGGGAACCTGATAATGAACCCCAATCAGAAGTGAAGCATGATGATGCTACCCGTACCGTAATCTATAAATCCCGCCGGGTGAGGGAAGATGCCCAAGGAAATTTAATTTCTCAGTATATACGCACAACTCCTGGTCGCGTTATTTACAATAAAGCAATTCAAGAAGCGATCGCAAGTTAGTGAAGGAAGAAGGAAGAAGGAAGTCTGCCTCCAGCTCCCACTACCTTTCAACTCCTGCCTCTTTCAAGTGCTAACTGATAACTGATAACTGATCACTGATAACTGATAACGACTCATGACTAATGAAAAGATGGTTTTTCGGAATCGGGTTGTTGATAAAGGTCAACTGAGAAAGTTAATTTCTTGGTCATTTAACAACTACGGTACGGCGCGGACTGCTGTCATGGCAGACAAGCTGAAAGATTTAGGATTCCGCTATGCCACCAGAGCCGGGGTTTCCATTAGTGTGGATGACCTGATGGTACCCCCCTCCAAGCGATCGCTTTTGGATGAGGCAGAGGCAGAAATTCGTTCCACGGAGGAACGCTATCAACGGGGTGAAATTACGGAAGTTGAACGTTTCCAAAAGGTAATTGACACCTGGAATGGTACTAGTGAAGCCCTGAAAGATGAGGTGGTAAAACACTTCAAACAAACCAATCCCCTCAACTCCGTTTATATGATGGCATTCTCTGGAGCGCGGGGTAATATTTCCCAGGTGAGGCAGTTGGTGGGAATGCGGGGATTGATGGCAGATCCCCAAGGGGAAATTATTGACCTACCGATCAAAACTAACTTCCGGGAAGGGTTGACGGTGACGGAATATATGATTTCTGCTTACGGTGCGAGAAAAGGATTGGTGGATACTGCTCTGCGGACGGCAGATTCTGGTTACCTGACTCGCCGACTGGTGGATGTATCCCAGGATGTGATTATTCGGGAAATTGACTGCGGTACCACCGAAGGAATTCCCATCACAGCCATGAAGGAAGGTAATAAGACTTTAATTCCCCTGGCTACCCGTCTCATGGGTAGGGTGTTGGCAAGAGATGTAATCCATCCTACCACCAGTGAAGTGATCGCAGAGCGAAATACACCCATGGACGAAGACCTGGCAAATGCCATTGAGAAAGCAGGTGTCCAGGAAGTAATGGTGCGATCGCCTTTGACTTGTGAGGCGGCCCGTTCGGTTTGTCAACATTGCTACGGTTGGAGTTTGGCACACGCTAAAATGGTGGACTTGGGTGAAGCGGTGGGAATTATTGCTGCCCAGAGTATTGGGGAACCAGGTACCCAGTTGACTATGCGTACATTCCACACTGGGGGTGTATTCACTGGTGAGGTGGCTAAACAAGTACGGGCAGAGATTGATGGTACTATTCGTATCCCCAGCAAGTTGAAGACTAGGGCGTTCCGCACCCGCCACGGTGAAGATGCTCTGTATGTAGAAGTCAATGGTTCCATGACTTTGGAGGCGGCAACGGGTAATAGTAAACATAATAAGGAGATTCCTGTTACCCAAGGTTCTACTCTTTACATTGGCAATGGCAAACAAGTCCAGCAAGGACAGCTACTGGCGGAGGTAGCTTTAGGGGGACGTACCACTAGGGTGAATACGGAAAAAGCTGTCAAAGATGTAGCTTCTGACTTGGCTGGAGAGGTGAAGTTTGCTGACGTTGTCCCGG
The DNA here is from genome assembly GCA_030065055.1 of Calothrix sp. MO_192.B10. GTDB lineage: Bacteria > Cyanobacteriota > Cyanobacteriia > Cyanobacteriales > Nostocaceae > Calothrix_A. The sequence goes on along the minus strand of JASJDS010000090.1, from coordinate 3,613 downwards.
AACAAAAAACTGACCGCCAAGGTAATACCACTACTACGGCGGCTAGGGGTGGTTTGATTTGGGTGCTATCTGGGGAGGTTTATAATTTGCCCCCAGGTGCGGAATTGGTAGTAAAAAACAACGATAAAGTTGATACCAATGGAGTACTAGCAGAAACTAAGCTGACTACTGTCCATGGTGGTGTGGTGAGGTTGCCAGAATCTGTTCCTGGTAAAAGTACCAGAGAAATTGAAATTATTACTGCCTCCGTGGTGTTAGACCAAGCAGAAGTAACGGTTCAAAGCCACCAAGGTCGTAATAATTACTTGGTTACCACGGGTAATAATCAACAATTTAACCTCAGAGCGACCCCAGGAACAAAGGTGCAAAATGGGCAAGTGGTGGCAGAGTTAATTGACGACCACTACCGCACCAATACCGGGGGATTAATCAAGTATGCTGGGGTAGAGGTTCAGAAGAAAGGTAAGGCGAAGCAGGGTTATGAAGTGGTTCAGGGCGGTACCCTGTTGTGGATACCAGAAGAAACCCATGAGGTGAATAAAGATATTTCCCTACTGCTGGTAGAAGATGGTCAATACATTGAAGCTGGGACGGAGATTGTCAAAGATATCTTCTGCCAAACCAATGGTGTGGTGGAAGTCACCCAGAAAAATGATATTTTACGGGAAGTAGTGGTGAAGCCTGGGGAACTGCTGATGGTAGATGATCCAGAAGTAGTCATGGGTAAAGATGATACCTTTATTCAACCTGGGGAAGAGTTTTTGGGACAAACCTTCACAGAATTGCGCTACATCCAGTATGTAGAATCTCCAGAAGGGCCAGCCATATTAAGCCGTCCAGTGATTGAGTTCCCCGTACCCAACCAACCAGATGTGCCATCCACCACCTCAGTCAGTCAGCAAACTGGGCGCTCCATTGAATTGCGGGCGGTACAACGTTTACCATATAAAGACTCTGAGCGAGTCAAGTCTGTGGAAGGAGTGGAGTTACTCCGTACCCAACTGGTATTAGACATTGAAACTGAAGCGGAACAAGAGCATAGTGCTTCTCCCTTAGCAGCTGACATTGAATTGACGATGGATGAAGAAAATCCAGAAATTCAACGCCTACAAATGGTGATTTTGGAGTCCTTGATTGTCCGTCGGGACATTGCTGCTGATGCCACTCAAGGTAGTACCCACACAAATCTGGAAGTAAAGGAAGGGGATACTATTCTCCCGGATGCGGTGGTAGCGCGTACCCAAATCCTGTGTAAAGAGGGGGGTATTGTCCGCAGCTTACAAAAAGGAGCTGAACCAGTTCGCCGCTGTCTAGTCTTGCGGCATCAAGATATGGTAGACATTGAGACCAAAACTCAGCCCCAGGTGAAAGCTGGTGACTTGCTGGTTGAAGGTTCAGAAATTGCAGCGGGGCAATTTGTGGACGAATCTGGGCAAGTAATAGAGGTGAAACCGTCTGCTGCTGGTTCTGGTGGTGATGATTCGGCCTTGGCTACGCAAAACTACACCGTTACCATTCGTAATGGCCGTCCTTACCGTGTCAGTCCCGGTGCTGTGTTGCAAATAGAAGATGGGGATTTGGTCCAACGGGGTGACAATTTAGTACTGTTGGTATTTGAACGGGCTAAAACCGGGGATATCATTCAAGGATTACCGAGAATTGAAGAACTACTAGAGGCTCGTAAGCCCAAAGAAGCTTGTATCCTGGCAAAACGGGCTGGGGAGCTGAAAGTAGTGTATGGTGATGGGGATGAAGCGATCGCTCTGAAGATAGCAGAATCCAGTGGGGTTGTTACTGATTATCCCTTAGGACCAGGACAAAACTTAGTTATCCCAGATGGGGAAATGGTGAAGGCGGGACAACCGATTACTGATGGTCCTTCTAACCCCCATGAGATTTTAGAGACTTTCTTTAATCTGGGTTCTGAGGATGGGGTTTATGCTTGTGCGAATCATGCCCTGCAAAAGGTACAAACTTTCTTGGTGAATGAGGTGCAGTCTGTGTACCAGTCCCAGGGGATTGATATTGCTGACAAACACATTGAGGTGATTGTGCGGCAGATGACTGCGAAGGTGCGGATTGATGATGGTGGTGACACTACTATGTTGCCGGGAGAGTTGATTGAACTGCGGCAAGTGGAGCAAGTGAATGAAGCAATGGCAATTACCGGTGGTGCGAGGGCACAGTATACCCCCGTACTTTTGGGGATTACCAAAGCATCTTTAAATACCGATAGCTTTATTTCCGCTGCTTCCTTCCAGGAAACCACCAGGGTATTAACCGAAGCAGCCATTGAAGGTAAGTCTGACTGGTTGCGGGGTTTGAAGGAAAATGTGATTATTGGACGTTTGATTCCCGCTGGTACTGGCTTTAATGCTTATGAAGAACCCAGCCCCATCGATGATTATGCTACGGATTTGACCAATGGGGTTCTGGATGAAGTGGATGATCCGTTGGATATGGTGCTGGATGACCGCACCGCTCGCAGTTATCATTTAGATTCCCCTAATATGGGCGATTCTGGCTTTCTGAGCAGACGCACGGAGCCATCTATTCTGGATGATGAGTTTATTGCTGATGAAGTGGCGGATCTGACTAATTCGGATGACTATGAACCCGATAGTTTTGAGTAAATTTCCTAGTTGAATTTTAGAGTTCCCAGATACAAATTGGGAACTCTTTTTTTATGTTTGTTGGTTGAAACATGGGGACAGAAGTATATCACCACGGGTCATACCAATTCACGAAAAATTTGATGCAAATAAAGCATATTGAGTAGTGAAGGGAAAAGATTGGTTACGGAATAGGACATCTGTAAGTTGTAGTTTAATGTGTCCGTAACCTCACACAAAAATGATGAAATGAAATCTACACTCAAATATTCTGTATGTAGTATTCTCCCTATTCTAATATTGACAAGCTTAGTGTCAGGTATAGGAGAATTGAGTTTTAGCAATCGTGCAACAGCTGAAACTGTTGCGCCTCCTACCTCTGCCTCGGAAATAACTTTACCAGAAGCAATTAAAATGGTGCGCGGACATGCATCTAAAAATTATGGTGTGTCGAGAAAACGGTGGCGTTGTCGCGACTTTTATTACGATAGAAGAGACCCTACAAGACCAAGAAGAAGACCAAGAAGAATACAACAAGATTGCCGCGCTACAGTTGAAGTAACACCCAAGGCTTTTGGTTGGGTAATGGTAGTTAGCGGGATCAGGCGAGAACCAACTTATGACCGTGGATACAGTCATATGAAAATCACATACCATGTAACTAAAAGTGGTCGCCTTACTGTTGTAGATCCATAGAAGGAACTATACTCTAAACGGATTAATGATTGTAGGTTGGGTTGAGGAACGTAGACGCGGAGCGGTAAGCCACTGCGATGGACGGGTTCCCCGGCATAAAGGAGGCAGTGCGGTGGTGAGGCAGTACGGTCTTGGGGTCTCCCCAAGTGGAGTAACTGCCGAAAGGGTTTCCCGGCATAAAGGAGGCAGTGCGGTGGTGAGGCAGTACGGTCTTGGGGTCTCCCCAAGTGGAGTAACTGCCGAAAGGGTTCCCCGGCATAAAGCAACTGCCGTCAACTGCCGTCAAGTGGCGCAACCCGAAGGGC
>JASJDS010000089.1 GCA_030065055.1 Calothrix sp. MO_192.B10 | reverse complement strand
TTCCCGAATAGTTGAGAATAAAGTCAACAATTAACCTAAACTTAGTAAATCAGTGTGAGTTCGACGGAACTGACGTTAATTTTAACTCCTAACACCGAACTCCGAACTCCGAACTCAGGTATAGTTAGTGTCAGAGTTGTTTTGAAAAAAGAATGGGACTGATGGGTAGGGAACATCAGCGAGATAATTGTATACACCAAAATATTGTGGATGCCGTGCCCTTACGAATCATGTATGTGTCGCAAACATTATTTGAATTGGTATAATTTTGGGTCAAGAATTTATTCCAAACAAGCGATGAATTTTTGATGAAAAATCCCGTTAAAAATAGGAGATAATCCTATGACAGCACTTACATTAAACCTCAATTCTGTAATTAAACTGACAACAGAGCAGTTTTATCAATTGTGTCAGGAAAACCCCGATTTAAAATTAGAACGCAATGCCCAAGGAGAATTAATTGTAATGCCACCTACAGGGGGAGAAACGGGGAGAAGTAATGCTAATTTAATTTTACAAGTAGCATCATGGAATGAAGAAAATCAATTGGGTGAAGTTTTTGATTCATCAACTGGATTTACTTTACCTTCAGGAGCTGAACGTTCTCCAGATGTTTCTTGGGTGGAAAAATACCGTTGGCAGGCGTTGACTAAAGAACAAAAAGAAAAATTTATTCCCCTATGTCCTGACTTTGTTATCGAGATACTCTCACCTAATGACAGCTTAAAAAGAACTCAGAATACAATGCAAGAATATATGGAAAATGGTTGTCGTCTAGGTTGGTTGATTAACCGCAAAAAACAGGAGGTCGAAATTTATCGTCCAGGACAAGAGGTGGAAGTTGTAAAATTACCTCAAACTATTTCTGGAGAAGATATTTTACCTGGTTTTGTACTCAATCTGCAAAAAATTTGGTCAATAAGCGAATAATATCAGCCTGTATGAACTAAAAGAAAAACTGGGTTGGCAATTGTTTCCAAACTTGTCGCAAACAGTTAATTACAATAAATATTTAGACAAGGCAATGAATATGATAAAATGAAAAATGTAGGTGTAATCCAATTAAATGCAGAAATGCAGCCTGCGCGTCAAACAAGAACTCATTTAAAACCCGTGCGGAGGGGCATCCCGTGTCGTCAATAAAGCTCAGTTAATGTCCGACGGGGTACCGGGAGTCGCAACAGAAGCCCAGACTGTATGCTTGCATCAGTGTGGGAGTATGTCACTTGAATATGCTCAACGTTTTGGAGATGTCACACAGCAAGATGTGACAACTGTTCTCGCTGATGTATTAAAAATGCTCTGTCCTACCTTAGAAAACTTTTCTGATAGTAACTATTCCCCCATATCCACCCTCTCAGATACAGAGATACTCTCCTTAGCCGATGGTAAAATGGATGCTGTACAAAATCAGCGACTAGGTGAACTCCAAGCAAAAGGGAAAAGCACAGGTTTAAACGCAGCAGAACGTTATGAATTACTCGCCCTCATGCAAATTTACCAAATAGGACAACTGCGTAAATCACAAGCCTTAGTGGAAGCAGTTAACAGAGGTTTACGAAATCCCTTGAATGAATTATGTTTCTGAAATTATCCGCAAAAGGGTAAGGAAAAGAGCTGGTAATCGTTGTGAATATTGTCTGAGTCACCAAGATTACATCATGGGTAGGCTACAAATTGACCATGTTTATCCTGTTGTCAAGGGAGGAGAAAATACAGAAGAGAACCTATGTCTAGCTTGTGAGTTATGTAATCAATTTAACCTAATCTCTCTTATATGTAACCATTACCGTTCTACAGATAAATGTATGTGTTTGTATTATTCATTTTGCATTTGTAAAACACCAAATTTTAGTCTTCGATAGATAAGTAATGCCAAAAATAATAGACTGGAGTAAATATTTAGATGATTAAAGCAACACTGCTTATACTTTCTATAGTTTTTTTTATAAATCTTATCTGTAGTTTTATTTATCGCTTTAGGTTTGGTGCGACGATTGAACAACTAATTGAAACAAAGTTTTACGAAATTATACCAATACGCAGTTTATTTTGGGGACTATTTTGTGAATGTTGCTATGTATTAGTTTTCACCTCGTTTGCAACTCTGAATAATCTTTGTTACTTAATTTTTTCTGAATCACGTTCAATTGAAGATTTATGGAAATTACTTTTAAGCAGTTCATTAACGTTCGTATTTTTTAATATATTCAAATCATTAAAAGCTTCTATCCTTGAAATTCCTCCTATAAATCCTTTACCTATAAAAGCAGATGGATTATCAATTCGTTATGGAATTCATCCTCGCTTATTAAAAACTTTGGGTTTTGAACGATTTCCTAATGAAAAATCTCCTCATAATATTAGAAACCGAATCGTTAGATTTTTGGTTGCCATAATAGGTGTAGCTTGCATAGGGTTATCCTTTTATCTCTTATTTATAAATGATACTTCTAACTTGGGAATAGATTTCGATACACCTATCAATAATATTTTGTCGCAAACTCTTTATATTCAAACACCTTTTATATTAGCAACTATTGCAACTATTCCCACATTGATTGTATTAATACTATTTAACAATAGGAATTATACGATTTTGACCTTTAACCAATCTTTGCTTATCAAAGTTGGAATTGTTTTATTAAGTATCTTTTGTTTAACCTATTTAAAATACAGTTTCTACACGATTACAGTAATAGTCACAATAATTGTGTCTTTTTACGGGTTACGAATGATAGCCGATTTATTCATTGAATTTAGATATGCAAGAAATAAACGAGTATATAATCCTATTGCAGAAAAAATTAAAGAACATACACCATACCTAGATCAAATTTCCACCGACCCACAATTAAAACTAGGTTCACTACAGAAAGATGAATTAGTTAATCGCATTAGTAGAGGATGTCAAAATTTGGAAGAGCGTGGAATCTTCGTGGTTCGCAACTTTGCCAGATTTTTGAACTTGATTGAGGTTCAGCACCAGGAATTCGCCACAGCTATGTTGCGCTACCTCACTGTACGGCGATATATGACTTGTAGTGTTAGTTCTGGTACTCATCGTCCGCTTCAGCGACCCACAGTACCTATGTGGGATTATAGTTTGTTTCCTCTTCACCCACCCAATGGTTATATGAACTGGGTAGATCCGCTCTGGCTTCCTAGTCGATGGGACATTGTAGAAATTTGTTTTAGCTGTGGAGGAACGGGAATAATTATCACAACTAAAACTGAAACAGACTCAAAAGGTCGAACTTCAACCACTACAGAAACTCATACCTGTAGCACATGTGGTGGTAGCGGACGCTTAAAAAAAACTCAAATTCTTAATACCCAATGGCAAAAGCTAATACCTATAGTTACCCATCCTGACATTCCTACACCCGAATTAACTGAGAATGCTGAAGAAAAAATTTTCTATCGTCTACCAATTACAGAAAATTTTGTTGAAGTTGGAAAATCTGCAACTTCTATAAATATTAATAATCCTACTTTGCAAGAAATGCATCAAACTGGGCGCGAGCTTAAGGAATTTCATAAACTTCATCATTCAAAAGTAGAAAAACTACATGACGGCTATCTTTATCGTGCAGATTTTCAAATTGGTTCTTTCCGGATGATAATGATTAAGTTTTTAAATTTAGGTGGCTCCTTTGGGTGGTTTTTTGGAAAAAGACCCGAATTTTACTTTCCTAAATTACCGCTTTCTTATAGTGCAGTTTTGACTTTTATTTTGCTACCTCCTCTTGGATTTGCTCTCTTAATATCTCTTATTTATTTATCAGTGAATGTTTGGTATCTAATAACCTAATTAATTTAAGTAGAGCCTCCGCTACTGCTCTCTTATAGACTGGACTTTAGACTAAAGCGCGTGACCGCGATGCGGTCACGGCGTACAAATAGCTGGTATAAAAAATAGAGAGATACTTGTGTTAAAAACAAGCATCTCCCGATAGAAGATGAAAAGAGTACTACCAATTCTCAACTTTCGTTATGGAACTTGTATCGGAACTCAAAGCATTTCGTCAAGAGGCATACTCATATCTTGGTCGAGCAAAGGATGCCACATTTGAACTGATGGATGCTCCCTATGTTGACCCGAAAAGCCGATAGTTTGGCAGATTTATCGTTATGCCCGGTATTTCGGCGTAAATGGTCAAGTATCTATGAGTCGCTGCAAGATACACGACCACAGCGAAACAAGTTGATGAAATTGTATATCAAACAAATAGAAGCTGATAGCTGGTTAAATCAATAAACTTAATTGTGAGCCTTGTTGGGTTTTATTCACCTCAATCCTGGCTTGAAAGGCTTCTTTAAGATGGGGCATATGGGTTACAGTGAGGATACAGGCAAAATCAGGTGCGATCGCATTAATAGCAGAAATCAAACGCTCGCATCCTTCTGCGTCCTGTGTACCAAATCCTTCATCCACAATCAGTAATTGTAGTGCTGCACCCGCCCTCTGTGCCAGTAATTTAGCTAGAGCCAAGCGAATGGCAAAGTTAATTCTAAAAGCTTCCCCACCAGAGTAGGTTTCATAGGCACGGGTTCCCCTGGCATCGGCAATTAAAATATCTAAGGTATCAATTAATTTGGCATTTTTCTTTTTCGATTTACCACTGCGTCCAGCTTTTTGGGTGACAAATTGTACGTGTAATTGATTAGCACTCAATCTAGATAGTAGTTGATTTGTCTCGGCTTCTAACTGAGGTAAGACATTTTCAATCATTAAGGTTTGGATACCATTTTTACCAAAAGCCTGGGCTAACTCCTGGTATATACGGTGTTGTCTACGGGTGGCTTGTAATTGTTGCTGCTGTTCGTCGTACTGGTTTTGTAAAGCCTCCAATTGCACTCCCATCTGCTCTAACCGCCCCAACTGAGCAATTTGTTCGTCTAGCTGTCTTCTGCGGTTGATAATTTTTTGTTCTAAAACTTGAATTTGGCTCAGGGGGTTGGCTGTGGTGGCTAGCTGTTGGTTGATTTGCTCTATTTGTTCACCTAGCCTTTGTTGCTCTGATAAACGGGCTTGTAAGGATACGGCTACTTCTTGCACCCTGGCTTGTAATTCTGGATATTGCTGGGTTGCGGCTTGTAATTGTTGATAGCGTAACTGCCAACCTTGGGCTTGACGCACAGCTTGACGTAATTGGTGGTGTTGTTCTCGATCATAACCAATATGGTGAATTTGTTGCTCTATGGAGGCAAGTTCCTGGGCAACGGGAGAAGCAGTGGTATATTGATTAATACTGGCTTGTAACTGGTCAATTTGAGCTTGAATTTCTGGCTTGCGAGCTTCTATTTGCGCCTGTCGCTTGAGAGCGTCTTTAATTTGTCCTTGTTTAATTTCTGCCCAACGCCACCTTTCAACTTCACTCCGGGCTAAAGCGTGATCCTGCTCGTTATAATTCAGTTTTTGCAAATATGCATCTAATTGTTGCAATTCTTGCTGTTGTTCTGGGGCATAATCACCTAAATGTAGCGATCGCTCTAAATGCTCCCTTTCCCTAGCAATTTGTTCTAACCTTTGTTCTTCATCACTGGTACTCTCTAACTGAGCTGCTAATTGTCCTCGTTGTTCTCGCAGGGAATCATAGGGAGACAACTTTTGGGATACATCTCGATATTCCTGTCTCAGTACTTGAATTTCTCTGTCTGAGAAAGCCATTTGTTCCCTAACTACCCACAATTGCCCTTCCGTCTCTTGATACTCATCTTGGGTTTTATCTATGACTCGGTTCCAATGATGCTCGTCTAAAGGGCGTTCGCATAGGGGACAAATGGCGTTGGGAGTTTGCAACATTTGTAGTTTTTGTTCCAATTCTCCCAAAAGTCGTTCATAATCCCGTTGGTGTGCTTGCAGCCGTTCAATAAAGTGCCTTCTTTCCTGCCCCTTTTCTTGTACCCGTTGCAGATATACCCTTTTCTTCTCCAACTCTTCAATTTGCATTGCCACTTCCATTACTGCTTGTTGGATTTGCGGTTGGCGTTGTTGGCGGGATTGGAGTTCGTTCTGGGTGACTTCTAACTGTTCTAATCGGGCAACTAAACCAGCCTGTGCCCTATCTACCTGGCTTTGCAGAGTAGCTCTTTTTTGCAGGAGGGGAGAAACCTGTATTTGCAGTTGATCTAACTCTACTACCCGTTGTCGCGCTGCTTTGAGTTGAACAATCCCTGCTTCCACTTCCTCTGACTTTTTCAGGGTTTTCTGAATCTCTTGTTCTTGCTGCTCTAAAACATTTAAGGTGGCTTGCGCCTGCTGTAATTGTTTTTCAGCTTGATGAATTTCTTGGCTGAGTTGCTGTTGTTTTTGCTGCTTGGCTTGTTGATAACGGCTATATTCCTCAAATTTAGCCGCTAATGCTTCTTCCTGGGATTGCAGATTCTGATATTGGGTGTACCCGGCTTGAATGTCGGCTTTTTGGTTTAAAATAGTTGCTAACTCTGCTAACTGAGCATTTACACTCAAATCCTCTTTTCGTAAGCGATCGCTATCTTGAATTAAGTTCTGATACTGCTGCCTAACAAAGTTTAACTGTTCTTCCCATCCTTGACGTTGATGCTGAATAACTTGTAAACTTTGTAACTCAATATTATCAAACTCCTGTACCTGTTGCAGCTGATTTAATTCCCCTTCTAATTCCGCCTTTTGTTGAGCGATCGCCTGCCGTTGTTGCAATTGTACCTTCATTTCTGACAAAGAGCGATCGCTTTCTTCCGCCCTCACCTTGAAATGACGGGACAACTCCTTCGCCCTGTCTTCCAACTCATCATACTGATCCAACTTTAATAACTCTGCCAGAATCTGTTTGCGATCGCTAGGACGCTTAATCATAAACTCATCAGCACGTCCTTGGCGTAAATAAGCAGAATTAATAAAAGTATCGTAATCTAACTTAATATGTTGCAAAATTAGTTCTTGGGTTGCCCTTAAGCCCTTAGCAGTAATTGCCCGAAAACCATCAGGAGTTTCTATTTGCAATTCCAGCACACTACTCGCCCCCCGATGGCGGCTGCGAATCACTCGATAGGTTTGTTGTTGGCTGGTTTGAAAAACGAAATCTACCCGTACTTCTTTCGCACCAGAACGAATCACATCATCTTCAGTTGCAGCCCTACTTTGTCCCCAAATTGCCCAAGTGATTGCCTCCAACAAAGAAGATTTACCGGCACCGTTAGAACCACAAATACACGCGGTGTGTAAACCGCGAAAATCCAGAGTTGCCTCACTATAACTGAGGAAATTTTTCAAGGTAAGTTGTACTGGGATCATTGAAGCTAGAGAAACACACCTTGTTTTTAATACTTAACCGCGTAGATACACTTCCTGTTTAGTGTAGCTAGGTAAAAACTATGTTTCTAGTCCCCAAGGGTTCATTTTTACAATTGTTTACAATATTCAGGTTAATTTTTGATATTCCATCTTAATTTTGCTTTTTTTACTTGCCAGAAGCAGGAGGTTCCTCTGGATTAGTAAATTGCAATGATTTAATCATTGCTTCTGCCGTGGGTAGAAAACGGTGGAAACTATCCTTCTCAGAAGTATATATAATCACATATGCTTTGTCTCCCCTTAAAGTAAAAATTTGTACATTCTTGAGTAGATGATTACCATACCTGCCACTAAAAATAAATTTTTTGCCACTTCTTTGGGCGAGAGTAAAATCACTCCTGCTCTCAATTAGAGCTTGCTTGAGATATTTATTTATTTCTGTAGTGGATAACTTGCCAAATTCATCTAAAGTACCGGTAAAACCTTCTACACTGATAGTAACTTTTTCTTGGAATGTATCATTTTCATTTTGTTTGGGTGATAAAAATTCTACTACTTCCCCGGTGATTGGATTATTTATATCTCGTCTTTCCCATCTTTTTGGATATCTAATTTGGAAACCGTAGTTCAAGTTTTCATATGGGTAAATAGAAAATTCTTCTATGGGAGGGCGAATCAAGGACCAAATACCAATACCCATAGCAATTACTACTGCTGAGATACCCATACCAATTGCAACAGTTTTGGGGATTTTTGTAGACTGGGGTGCTTGAGTTAATGGTGGTTTGGTAACAGATGATTGGCGTTTAGTACTTGATTCTGGTATTTCTACAGTTTCAGGAACGGGAACTATAATACTCCTCAATGCTTGCAATGCTAAATCTGCCGTTGGGTAGCGCTGGCGATAGTCATAACGCACCATGGTGTCGATTATATCCGCTAACTGGGAATCCTCCTGTGCCTGAGTGCGCCAATCAATTTCTCCGGTTTGGGCACTACAGGGTAAAGTGTGGGGATACATACCAGTGAGAGCTTGAATCCCAATCATGCCTAAAGCATAAATATCGCTACTGAATTGGGGATTACCATTAGCTTGTTCGCTCGGCATATAACCGCGAGTACCAATGGCTACAGTAAAGCTGGTTTGTCCTTGGGGACTCACTACCTGGGTGGAAATTTGTTTGACTGCTCCAAAATCAATCAGGACAATTTTGCCATCAGATTGGCGACGGCGAATATTGGAAGGTTTGATATCGCGGTGAATTACTTGTTGCTGGTGGACAAAAGATAAAACCTCTAGTATTTCTATTAGCAGGTGAATGACTTCTGTTTCGCTTAAAAAATTACCCTGGGGAGGTAATTCTTCACTGATGTCATAGCCGTCAATAAATTCTTGAACTAGATAAAATTGTCTATCTTCTTGTAAATGAGCCAGTAGTCGGGGAATTTGGTCGTGGATTCCCAATCTTTCTAGAGTTTCTGCCTCCCTATTAAAGAGAATTTTACCAGCAGTTAAGGTGTGGGAATCATTAGTCTGGGGTCGAAATAGCTTGACAATACACAGGGGATTTCCTGGGCGTTGTATATCCTCTGCTAGGAAAGTAACACCAAAGCCTCCTTCCCCTATTTGCTGAAATATTTTATAGCGTCCACCTAGAGTTTTACCTAGCATTCAACTCACCATTTATTCTGGAAAATCTCACCTATGTTAATTGATGACGATTTTCGCACATATTTTCAGTTGTTAAGATTTTTTACAATCTCTGACTCAAGATAGATGAATAGTTTAATAGCTATAAATGTAGTAGCTTAACTTTTCGTACTTCCAAGGATAACCCATTGTTCAATCAGGGACTGGTAAATCGGGAAAAAATGGAGTGAGGGAGTGAGGGAGTGAGGGAGTGATGGAGTAAGAATAATTCCTATGCAAAGTTAGGGTAAATATTTTACTTAATTGAATAAATAAAACAGTAAAATTACTGATGCATTAGATATTCTTCATACTTGGTTATTAAAATATCTTGGGTGATTTCTAATACCGTAAAGAAAATAAATGAGCTAGCCTGTAACAGATTAACACTATTTAATAATTTGCCAGGAGTAAGGCGTTTAGATTGCCTACTCCTTATAATCAACGACTTATAAAAATGATTAAGAGCATTACCAACTGGCTAGAAACCCGTGCTGTTGCGCCGGCATACAGTGGCTGGGTGTTGGCAGGAATTACTATTTGTTTTTTTGGCGCGGCTATTAATACCATGGCGGGCTGGTTGTACGTAATTAGCGGTATTAGTTCCGCATTACTGGTATTATCTGCCCTGTTGCCACCGCGATCGCTTTTGGGTTTAACTGTTACCAGACTACCTATTGCTGCGATTACGGCGGGTGATGAGTTGAAGGTAGAGCTAGAAATCCGTAACCAAGGTAAGCAAGCGGCAGCCCTAGTACGAGTTACGGATATACTGCCCTTTGTCTTGGGTAAGCCTGTACAACAAGCAATTGAAGCCATTCCCCCCCAACAGAGCTATCGGTGGACTTATTATCACCCTACCCAACGACGAGGGGTATATCGCTGGCACACAGTGGACTTGGCAAGTGCTGCACCCTTGGGGTTATTTTGGTGCCGTCGCCATCGCCAACACCAGGCAAGTGCCATTGTCTATCCTCCGGTGTTACCCTTAGGCCATTGTCCCTTAGTAGACCGCATGGGACAAGAAGATAGTCTCAGGGGCGATCCCTGTGGTGTGCCTATACATACAGCTACGGAAGGTTTAACCCGATCCCTACGTCCCTACCGTATGGGAGACCCCATCAGGTTAATTCACTGGCGTAGTAGTGCCCGCTACGGAGAATTACGGGTAAGGGAATTAGAAATTGTTACTAGTGGACAGGAAATTATTATTGCTTTAGATAGTGGTGGTACTTGGTTGTCAGAAAACTTTGAACAAGCGGTAATTGCTGCGGCATCCTTATATTCCTATGGCCAAAAACAACAAATGCAAGTACAATTGTGGACAGCATCCACGGGTTTAGTCAAAGGCGATCGCCAAGTATTAGAAACCTTAGCTAAAGCTAATATATCAGAAGACACTAACAATCCCCTACCTTCTACTTATCCTCTAATTTGGTTAACTCAAAACCCCCTCACCCTCTCTTCCCTATCTAATAGAAGTCGTTGGCTAATGTGGCAAAATTCGGCATCATCCGGGGAAAAAATCACCTTCAAGCAAGATATTCCGGGAATAGTGATTGACACAGAACGACCCTTACAAGCTGAACTACAAAAATCAATTCATACATAAATCAAAACTAAGGCTATGGATTCAAAATTGTAATGAACTGAGTAATCCCTGAAAATCTGCGATGGATTTACTATTTTGTCGATGTTATAGCACTACGTGCTAGGGAACTCTTAACAGGGAACTCTTAACAGGGAACAGCAGACTGTCAAAAGGTTTCAGGATTTAGAAATGTCCTAACCGCGGAGGCGTAGTGCTATAACACCACATAGGTTTAACAAACTCAATCAAAGATATGTTTTGTCATTTATAGCTTGCCGAGACTACGGTACAATGCAAAGAAATATTTAAATTATCAACACCACGGTTTCCACACTCCCGGAGCTTTTTAGATGATTGAATCAGAAGTTAATAGCAAATCCAGCGATAAAAGCTTAGATGCAATGCGGCATTTTTCCGAACAATACGCCAAGCGCACTGGAACTTACTTCTGTGCTGAACCTTCAGTAACGGCGGTGGTGATTGAAGGACTTGCCAAGCATAAAGATGAATTAGGCGCGCCTTTATGTCCCTGTCGTCATTATGAAGATAAAGAAGCTGAAGTTGCGGCCGCTTTCTGGAATTGTCCTTGTGTCCCCATGCGGGAGCGTAAAGAATGCCACTGTATGCTATTTCTTACCCCAGATAATGAGTTTGCTGGCGATTTACAAGAAATACCCCTAGAAGCAATCAAAGAAGTACGAGACAACATGGGTTAATGGAAAACCTGCCTCAAGAATTCTGGGAAGGTGTAGAACAGTTCAACTCAGGACAGTTCTACGCCTGTCACGACACTTTAGAAGCTCTATGGATTGAAGCATTAGAGCCAGAAAAAACTTTTTATCAAGGCATTTTACAAATTGCTGTGGCACTCTACCATTTAGAAAATGAAAATGTGCGGGGTGCTGCAATTTTGTTGGGGGAAGGAAGTAATCGTTTGCGACGTTACCCATCAATATATGGTGGTATTGATGTGGATAAATTGTTAGATAAAAGTCTAGCTTTGTTGTCTATTATCCAACAAATATCCCCAGAACAGGTCGGCTGTTTGAATTTGCAAGCAGATAACACCTTACCCATTCCCAAAATTATTTTGTCCTCAGAATAATTTTAACTCGCTACGCGAGAAGGAAGAAGGAAGAGGGAAGAAGGAAGAGGGAAGAGGGAAGAGGGTTTGAGCGGTAGAATTTCATTTTCCCAGAACAAAGTATTTTCCTCTTTCTTCCCTTCGAGCTTTTGGGTTTAAGTCAAGAGCCAAAACTTTTTGGCAGTGTACATTCAGTTATAGGTTTAAATCCCCAACACCAGATGCCTTTTTCCTTCTTCCTTCGTTCATTTCCACTTAAAAACTGCCCGTGCTATCTCCGAAGAGAATACCGCACGGGCAGTTATGTATGTTTTTCTAATTAAATAAACCCGGTTTGTAGAGTCTGCAAAACAGCATCTGAATGGCACAAAATTATATGCCATTCAGAAAGTAAAATTATGAATTTTAAAGCTAGTACAGTTGGGCGAAAATAAGCAGACCATTTACAAAAGGTCAAAGCAAGGAAACACAGTACTTTTGACTTTTGAATGGGTGACTTCCAAAGCAGCGGTACTAGGGACTGTTTTCAAACTCCAACCGCTCTCAGCTCTTAGCCTGGAGCTACACGAACAAAGCCCACCTACGTGGGCTAAAACCTTGATTTTTTGTAGTCCGCGCAGGCAGACTTGGTACGTATAGCCGCACCCTTCCAGGGTGACGGCGACTTTGAAAACACGCCCTAGGCGCTACCTGTAAAAGCAACTTCAGGAAATTTCAATTGAGCTTCTGCCATAGGACGGTTTCTACCTTCCTCTTGCCAGTAATTGATGACTTCTGTTGCCTTATTGAGCAATTCTATGCGCTCAATTTCAGTAATCCAATGTTTGGACTCCAGCTCAGTTTGCAGCTCTTCCCAAGCATTATTCCTGGGCCAAAAAAAGTACTTAGTCAAAGGACTTGTACCTTTGCCTACAACTTGATCCACTGCAAGGGCGACATTTTCGTCTAACCACAGAATTTTCAAAATAAACTTGGACAATATTACCTCCGGGAAATGTCCGGGCATAACTAACTAACTTTGCGATCGCTTATTTTAACTCAATATCTTACCCTATGAACAAGGGAATTCACTGCTCTGTACAGTCTGGAGTTGCCGGACATTACTTCCTACTTCATAGGGAGCATGGGAGCGGTTATCCCTCAGTAGGCTTATACGGGTAAGCCCTCCGCATTTGAATATATTCGTGTTAACTTCTTTTTTTTCTTGATAACTGCTTGGTTTTTGCATATTTATCAAGAAAAGCTAAAGCTAATTTTTTTGATGATACCAAAAATTAAGCACAAAATACATCAAAAACGTTGACAATTGTCTACAACGGTCTAACCTTGTCTACAAAATCAACAGCTAAGTCAAGCTCATTTTACAATTTCTGATTTACGAGCGATCGCTATTAAAACTTTTTCCATCCCCATTTCGCCACAAAAAACCCCGGTTTGACAACCAGGGTAGATGGGAGAAGCCCAAATGACGATGAAATCTACATTGATACCAAAATTTTAATTCTGTTAGCTAACTGTGAAAGCAACTAAAACCACTGCAGTCAATAGAAGCACAGCAGCAGCACCCAAAAACTTGTATTGCCGTTGCTGTTCCACTGAAGGGTATTCGGCATAATACAGCTTGGGTTCCCTAGCGAAGTTGTTGAGAATGCCTCTTTCGTCTGTGGTGGTGTACATGATTCCTTTCCCTGGCTTGTTAACTTATGTAAACAAATTTAACAATTATGTTACATATTGTCAAGCACTATTGACATATCAAAGTGAAAAGGAGTAACAAAGGCTGGCACAAAAGGGAAAGAGTTCGGAGTTCGGAGTTCGGAGTTCGGAGTGAAGGAGTGAAGGAGGGAAGGAGGGAAGGAGTGAGGGAGTGAAGGAGTGAAGGAATTATTTTCATCCTTGGTTATCTGCAAGGGTACTCTAGGAGAAGGCTGCACCTACATGAGAATTTTGCTTACTGATAGTAATTTTTCCGGAATCAGTCTTCTGAGCTTAGTAGCTAATATCAGAGCAACTATTCTATGACTAACTTTCTATAACTAATCTTTGGGGAATATCGTCCCACTATTTCTCGAATAAAAGCCCGGTGCTAACACCGGGCTTTTATCGTACTTATGCCAATGAGTTGGGATGTTTAGATCCCCGACTTCTATCCTTAGAATCCCTACGAGGTAAGGATATTGATTCAGAAGTCGGGGATCTTTTAGCCCAGTGAGGTGTCAGGCGTTGGTGCAGAGTCCTTCATCCCCCACCAACGCCTGATAACTGTGCCTCCTGCTCCCTCCGGGAGAGCTGCGCTAACGGAGGAGCTGCGCTAACACTGTTCACTGTTCACTGTTCACTGATTTAAGCCATTTCAGCCTTAATCGTGGCATATGCCCAATCTAACCAGGGTAATAGTGCTTGAATATCTGAGGTTTCCACCGTTGCCCCCCCCCAAATTCTTAATCCTGGAGGTGCAGCACGGTAAGAAGCAATATCATAAGCCACTTCTTCTTTTGCCAAGAGTTTAGCTACTTTTTTGGCGCATTCTGCTTGCTGTTCCAAACTTAAAGCAGTAAACCACTCATCCACAATTTTTAAACAGATGGAAGTACAAGAACGAGTTTCTGGCTGTTCGGCTAAAAAGTCTACCCAACTAGTTTTATCAACCCATTGACTAATTGCCTTTAAATTCGCCTCAGAGCGGCTGATTAACCCAGCCCTGCCACCAATACTTTCTGACCATTTCAGTCCGTCTAAAGCATCTTCTACACACAGCATAGATGGTGTATTGATGGTATCTCCCTTAAAAATACCTGCATTCAACTTGCCCTTTTTAGTCAGACGGAATAACTTTGGTAGGGGACGGGGTGGTTGGTAGGTTTCTAAGCGTTCCACAGCACGGGGAGAAAGAATAATTACGCCATGCTGTGCTTCTCCTCCCATCACTTTTTGCCAGGAATAGGTGATCACATCTAATTTTTCCCAGGGGATATCCATAGCGAATACCGCCGATGTGGCATCACAAATGGTTAAACCAGTGCGATTTGCGGGAATCCAATCACCATTGGGTACTCTTACCCCGGAAGTTGTACCGTTCCACAGAAATACAACATCATGGCTAAAATCAACTTGACCCAAATCTGGCAAGCTCCCATAGGGAGCCTTCAAGATTCTAGTATCAGCTAGCTGTAATTGATCGACAACATCTTGTACCCACTCCTGACCAAAATTTTCCCAAGCTAAGATATCCAGGGGGAGTTTACCTAGTAGTGACCACAATGCCATTTCCACTGCACCAGTATCAGAAGCAGGAACAATACCCAAGTGATAATCTGCGGGTACGCCCAAAATTTCCTTAGAACGGTCAATTACTTCCTTTAACTTAGCTTTTCCGGCTTCAGAACGGTGAGAACGTCCCAAACAAGCATCTTTGAGGACGGAAACATTCCAACCGGGACGTTTAGCACAAGGACCAGAAGAAAAATTTGGGACTTGGGGTTTGATAGTTGGGGGAGTCAAATTTCCTGACATAAACTAATTGCAATACAACTGCTAGGGGATAATAAACCCGGTTCCTCTATGAAACCGGGTTTTCTTATGTATTCAATAAAAAATTGGCAACTATAGGGAATGCTTTGCCGATTAAATACACGTTAGTTTAAGAATATATAAGCAAATTTTACTCACCAAAACCTAGGGGTTGACAAAAAATACTAATTAGCTATCAGGCAGGCATGAACCAAGTAGATTATCTCCGCATTAGTTTAATAGACCGCTGTAATTTTCGCTGTCAATACTGTATGCCAGAAGGAGCGGAGTTAAATTACATTCTCAAACAAAATTTATTAACAGATGAGGAATTACTCACCTTAATTACAGAGGTTTTCATCCCCCTAGGTTTCAGTCGGTTTCGCTTGACTGGAGGAGAACCCCTATTACGTCCTCGGGTGGTGGAGTTGGTCAGAAAAATTGCTTCTCTTCGGGCAACCCAAGACTTGTCAATGACCACCAACGGCTTTTTACTCGCTCCCCTGGCACAAAGCCTGTATGATGCTGGTCTGAAACGGATTAATATTAGCCTTGATTCCCTCAATGCAGACACTTTTGACCTAATTGCCGGTAATGGTGGCAGAGGGCGTTGGCAAGCCGTTTGGGAGGGCATTCAGTCAGCTTTTCGGGTGGGGTTCGACCCTTTGAAATTAAATGTGGTGGTAATTCCCGGCGTGAATGACCAAGAGGTGCTGGATTTAGCTGCATTAACTATTGACAAGCAATGGCACATCCGCTTTATTGAATTTATGCCCATAGGTAATGGTGAATTATTTGGCGATCGCGGTTGGATTTCCTCTGAACAACTGCGCCAACGTATTCGTAATCGTTGGGGCTTGACAGAAGCTCAAGTTCGTGGTAATGGACCAGCTGATGTGTTTCAAATTCCTGGAGCGAAGGGAACCCTGGGATTTATTAGTCAAATGTCAGAATGTTTTTGCGATCGCTGCAATCGAATGCGTCTGAGTGCAGATGGCTGGTTGCGTCCCTGTTTATTAAATGAAGCGGGTCAAATTGACTTAAAAGGTGCTTTGGGTAGAGGTGTTAGCACCACCGAATTACGCCAACAGGTCGAACATTTATTAACAATCAAACCAGAAATTAACTTCAAACAACGAGAATCTGGAACTAATACAGGAATTTATACCCGTACCATGTCACAAATTGGCGGTTAAGGGATTTTAGATTTTGGATTTTGGATTTTAGATTTTGGATTATATTTCTTTCTTCCATCACTCCATCACTCCATCACTCCTTCACTCCTTCCCTCCTTCACTCCTTCCCTCCTAAATGTAGAGACGCGACATACCACGTCTCCACAAATTTGACTTAAGCCATCCGTGAATAGTATTCCACCACGAGTAGCTCATTAATTTGTAGTGCCACCCACTCACGCTCAACGACACCGTTAACTTTGCCCTCCAGCTTGTTTTTATCAAACTCCAAATGGGTGGGAAGGTTTGCCAAGCCAGGATATTGCAAGTTGGTTTCCACCAACTGGCGAGACTTATCTTTGTTTCTGACTCCAATTACCTCACCAGGACGACATTGGTAGCTAGCAATATTCACTACCTTGCCATTAACAGTTACGTGGCCGTGGTTAACCAGCTGACGAGCTCCGGGGATGGTGGGAGCCATACCTAACCGGAAAACCGTATTATCTAAACGCATTTCCAGTAATTGCAGCAAAACTTGCCCGGTGGAGCCTGTCACCCGTCTTGCTTTACGGACATAACGCAGTAATTGACTCTCGCTCAAACCATAGTTGAAGCGGAGCTTTTGCTTTTCCTCTAGACGGATGGCATATTCAGAACGCTTTTTACGATTCTGACCGTGTTGACCAGGGGGATAAGCGCGTCTAGCACTTTTACGAGTTAATCCTGGTAATTCACCCAGGCGACGTGTAATTCTAAGACGAGGTCCTCTATATCGGGACATGAGATTCCTTGACTAATTCCTGTTTAAACTTTACCCAAATAGCTTATTTTAGCATTGATTATTAATATCGTATATAGAATAATTACAAATAAATTTTTGCTTATTTTGCCAAACCTGCTGGGTGAAGTACCCACAGACTCCGCTTACGCTACGTCTGGGGCTTCGCGTCTCCCCCGCCGTTGCTCTGTTGGGTATCCCAAAAAATGGGTATCCGGAACTCAATCCGGTCTGAGTCTTACACAGCGTCTCTGGCATTTCTGCCTTTATCCCCTCGGTGGGGGAACCCGCGCAGCCGCCCGCCTCCCGCAGGCAGTTTGATTATTTTATGCACAACATAGTTTGGTGTTATTCCTTACGGCTATAGCCTGCCAGTGACCATGTTCCTTTTCCGAACTCTGCCGAGTACATACTTTATACCCAAAGGGTGGCCTCTTAGTCAGTCGGATGGGTCAGCAACCAAAATTATCTTCCCATATATTCGTTATGAGTTCAAGTCTCTGCCCTTGCTCTCATCCTCCGGTTCCGAAGACTTCACCGGGGGACTTCCCGCAAGGAGTGTTAAAATACAATTATTTTCGATTCTCCTCCAGTAATATTGAGATAGCATAATAATCTTGGGTGTTTGGAGAACGGAAAATGTTAAGCCAAAAAAATTACTTTGCTGCTACTTTCACAGGAATATGCTTTTCTGCCTGCACAATGTTGACATGGTTTGCTGCATATTCACCTGCACAAGCAGTTAATACTTCTTATAAGGATTATCGCCTTTGTGCATTTCAACTGCTTAAGGCGGGTATCGCGGAGGAAAATGCCTCGAAAGCTTGTGCTAATGCTCTACATCCTGAAGAGGTATCTGCTTGTGTCATCAAAATTGAGCGTAAAACCAAATTAGCTGCTCAAGACATCCTTGCCACCTGCGAGAAAGCACGTCGTCCCCGAAATATGGCTAAATGTGTCAATGGTATTAGCCATAACCTGGAAGAAGAGAGTGCAAAGACAGCCGCTTTAGATTATTGTGGTCGCAGTTTATTGCCGGTGAGATTTGCTAGTTGTGTAGTTGGCTTGCGATCGCAAATTAAATTTGAGCCTGTCAAAGCAATGGATACTTGTATTGATGCTAGTGAGTTAATTAGCAACACTGAGCCTTCTTTCATCCCAGCAGGTCAAGAATCACAAAAATTTACTCCCACCTTTGAAACTCAGCCAATTCCCGAAAACACTGAACCAAGTCCTGAAACCACAGAACCAACTCCCGAAGCCACAGAACCAACTCCCGAAAACACTGAGAAATAATAGTTATATGATGTCTGATTAATTACCCATAATATTTTGTTGCGGTTAAATTTGATGTAACGCACTAGCCACAAAGCTTTTGGGATTGCTACTCTTCGAGAAGCCGCTGAGTCGCTTCCGCGACACGCTGCGCGGTAAGCGTAAGTCCTATGGACGACCTTGCGGTACGCGTTAGCGTGCGCTTTGCGCTTAGCTATGCCGTAGGCTTTACGCGTCTACGGTACGGTCGCAATGACGGTTATTTAAGTGGACTTGATATTATTCGTTGTAGGGTGTGTGACGCTGCGAAAAAGCTTGAACGTAGCAATAAGACTGATAGCGTCACGCACCAACCACCAATTGTGACACGTAGCTTTAGTCTTATAATTATTATTTATTATTTATTATTTATTACTTACTTTTTCTGGCTCGATGACTTGACAAAACAAAACAGAAGTGGTTGATTTAGCTTAACCCGCAAGGGAAGTGACAGACTTCTTGCGGGTTAAGCTAAAATATTATGTTCAAGATTCATCAGGAGACTGTAGCAAAACTTTGGTGTAGGGTAGTTTGCTTATGTCGAGAAAACTTTCACAGGGGCTGAAGGGGGAAAACACGCCACTTAATTTCAGCGAAGAAAATCTCCCCACAAAAGTGGCTCCCCATAATCGCGCTGCTTGACTCCCAGAATTTTTTACTGATAACTGATCGCCAATTGCCCAAATGCCTATGGCATTTCATCTTTCTTCCCAAATACCATCTGTAAAATCATGTGAATTCCACCTTCTTCATGGTACTTGTCTGCCCAATCGCGAATAATTTCATCCAGCTCTGACATTGCTGTTTCTAACTTTTCTGGGGGGATATCCATCTCCTCTAAAATTCGCATGACTTTGCCCTTGCGTTCTGCCCAGTCTTTCATCATGCGGAAATACCGAGCAGTATCCTCTACCATAATGTAGGTGCGTTCTTGCTCATCTACTGGGGAATAGAAGGGACGAGCAAGGGCATAAAAAGGCATTCCCCAAGGAGAGTCTACCCGCAGTACTGTCCCTGAGTAAAGTAGCCGCCGCTTGATATGTTCTGCTAAAGCTTCACTCAAAGGCATCTGGTGCTCTTGTGGTAAATCTTCTTGCGATCGCTTGTGCAGAAATTCGATCAATTCCAGAAACTCAAAGGATGTGATCAAATGAGCATCTGGCAAGTCACCAGGCAGTTTTTGCTCGATTTGTCTTTTTTCATCGCTTGTCAAACTGGTTCCAGGAATCCGGGAACGTCCTGGTACCCAAGGATACTTCTCTAGCCAAACATAGGGGAATTGAATCAGATACCGTGGTTCTTGAGAACCCAGCATCTTAAGTAACTTGCCCTCTGTTAGTGCTTGCCTGACTTCTTCTACAATGGCTTTGACTCGTTTTGGCTCCAGGTGATGCAAATGCCCTGTCATCCGCAGGTTTTGACCTTGTTCCAGATAGGTCATGTAAATTGCACATTTTGCTGCCGTAGCTGCCGCATCTAAAAATGCCCCGTGCCTATGCCCACTAGTCCGCATGGCACTAAAAGCCAGATAAAGCATGATCTGATCCATTGCGCTGGGACCAAGACGTTTGATCAGATCGATGTCGTTACTCATATTACAGACAATTCAATATCACTTTTACAACTTTGTCAGTCAAATTAAATTAAATAGTATACACCTGCCTTGAGGTAATGTCTCTACTTAAAGTAATTGATTATTTTTTACAAATGAATTTTGTTAGTAGCGGCTATTGCACCCTTTGCTTTGTATTATACAATACAAATTAGACCAAATAAATTACTTTGGAATATAACACTCCTGAATCATTTATTCAAGTATCTTAGCCACTATAGGTGGTATAGATACTATATATTTATGAATAAAATGATACAGCTAAATAATTGTAAATCACCAGGAAAAACTGATATATTCCCTCAGTAACACCTGGTTCATCATTAAGATGATTTATCATTATTTATCTCAAAAATAGATCCATTATTTGAATAATTATTTTTTCCGAAAAAATTACTAATAATTCTCGATTTAGTAGTAATTTATATTACTTTTGTTTGTGATAAATTGGACAAGTGCTAAGTCAAATATTCATTCATTAGATTCATGAATAACGAGGGTGAATGATGTCCAATACTAACAATATCGGGGCAAAAAATATGTATTGATGCATACAGATTTTGAGAGAGGACGGAGACAGGAATAACAGGAAAATAGAGTAGCCAGAGAAATTCGGGTGATGCTCATGATTGGGAAGATTTGACTTGACTGTTGCGAATTTTTTCAAAACTAACAGCTGCTGCTCCCAAGGTTAGTAATAGTATGCCAAAAATCTGTAGAGGCTGTAAACTTTCTTGAATAATTAAGCCAGCCAAAATTACTACAAATGCTGGAACAGTAGCACCGATAATTGCAGACCGGGATGCGCCCAATTTACGAACACCAAAATTGTTAAATAAATAGCCACAAAGGGTCAGCATTCCTAACAGAAAGGCAGTTAAGATGAGTTCTAAAATTTTATTAGTATTTACTTGGAGACTCAAGCTGCTGAGTGGGAAAAATGGCAATACCATTAAACCAATAAAGCATGAAAATAGCATGGTAGCAAAGTTAACTAATGTGAATGTGACAGGATGTACTTGAGTCGCGCAAATACGGGTTAGAACCACATAAAAAGCAAACATTATACCCGCAGCGATCGCACTAATACTACCCAAAAATAGATCCCCCGTATCAGCTTGAGCTACACCTGCTAAGACCAACAATTCACCCAGGAAAATAGTACTGATGGTAATTGCCCGAAAGGGAGTAGGAATATCCCGGAGCAGGAACCAGGAAAGCAAGGAACTCATGGTAGGATAGATGAAAAATAGAGCGATCGCCATACCCACAGATATTTGACCAATGGCGATATAGATTAGTACCTGAGACAAAAACAAAAAGCACCCACTGAGAATTGATAACAACAATGCTTTTTTGCCATTATTGTTATCTGCATTAGTTCTAGCTTTGAAAGAATCAACCAAATTCTGTAAATCTTGCCATACCCAGGGATGAAGTATTGGAGCTAACACCAGCATCAATGGCATTACTACTAGCATCCGCAACATTAAAATCAATAAAGAATTACCCAAAGTGGGCAAAATTAACTGCTCTACTTCAAAGACACCAAAAATCTGGGATACTGGCTGAAACATCACCCGAATGGCAACGTTATACAGTGAAGTCACAAGGGTTGATAGTAGAATCAGGAGCAAACCTTGGGGCCGTTGCCATAAACTAGCAATGATTTGGGAAATTCCCAATGATTGTGTTGGCTGACGAGGAGGAATGGTAGGAGGGACAGAACTTGCAGAATCACTTGATTGGGGTAAGTTTTTTGGGGGCGCGGTAGGCTCTGTTGTTCCTAATTCTGCTCCATGAAGGGTTGTAGAAATTTCATTGGCTGGTGTTTCATCGGTTTGAATTACCGTTGGAATACCTGCCAAGGGTGTTTCCGTTGTGGATGTGGAGGATGGCTCATCGGTTTGAATTACCGTTGGTGTAGTTTCTAGGGGTAAATCTAATGGGATTTGCCGTGGTGTTTCCGTTATTGATGTGGAGGATGGCTCATCGGTTTGAATTACCGTTGGTGTAGTTTCTAGTGGTAAATCTGGTGGGATTTGCTGTGGTGTTTCCGTTGTGGATGTGGAGGATGGCTCATCGGTTTGAATTACCGTTGGTGTAGTTTCTAGGGGTAAATCTGGTGGGATTTGCTGTGGTGTTTCCGTTATGGATGTGGAGGATGGCTCATCGGTTTGAATTACTGTTGGTGTACCTCCCAAAGGTAAATCAGGCTGAATCACCGTTGGTGTACCTCCTAGGGGTGGGGGAGGTTGTATTTCAGTAAAAATGTTATCTGAGTCTAAATTCTGGTTAATAGAGCTTTCTAAAGTATTTTTTTCTAATTCCTTGCGGAGACGGTTAACCAACTCCACCAAAATTAATTCTCCCTGTTGCTGTTGATTTTGCATCCGGGACAATTGTTGAGAAAGGCTATTTTGATAGCTTTTTAGTTCCTGTTGTAGGGAGTGAATGGTAATAGTCAGTGTGTCGTCTAAAGTACCGAGAATTTGCTGGATATTTTCCTGTTGATAGGGTAGCTGGTTGGTTTCATCCCCAGGAGTCAATGTTTCTTTGGTATTGTTTACCTGGGTTCCTTGATTGGCTAACTTTTCCAGAGAACTATTTAATTGAGAGGATATGTGACTGGCTAAAACTTGACCCAACTGTCGCACTAAAGCCTGTTGTTCGTTAATTTGCCTACCTCTTTGTAAATCATCTTTTTCCGTTTGCAGGCGTTTAATATCATCAGTCAAACGGTCTTTTTGTACTTGTAGCCGCTTAACATCTTCCTGTAAAGACTTGAGTAAAGTTCGTTGAATGATTTGTAGTTCTTCCGTCACAATCCGCAAAGCAGTATCTGCGTCTCCCAAGGGATCGCCTTTTTTGCGTGAATTTTCCGATCGCTGCTCAAATCGCCCCATAAATGTCTAACCCTCTGATCTGTTGACAATCGAGTAGTTTTCTGTAGACTCGATCGGCACTTACACTCTCAACTATATATGGAGTATTTATATTTTTATATTTGGTGATACCCTATATAAAACCCGAAGTTATAGATTCCATCAGAAAACTTCCATAAATTTGAAGATAATAGCACCCAAGGCAGCACTTGCAGGAACTGTTATTAACCATGCAGCAGCAATCCCTTGAAGTGTTTTCCATGCTAAAGATTGGGGTTTTTGTAGCAGTCCAATACCCACCACAGCACCCACCAGAGCATGGGAAGTAGATACTGGTAAACCCAGCCGAGAAGCAAGCAGAATTGTCACGGAGGTGGCAAACTCGGCACAAAATCCACTACTGGGTTGTATGCTAATAATGCGATCGCCAATGGTGGCAATTACTTTTTTACCCCAAATTGCCAAACCCGTAACTATACCAGCAGCACCTACAATTAAAATCCATAGGGGGATGGCTAACTCTCCTACAGGAACTGTATTTGTTTGATTAATATAAACAATCACCACCACCGGAGCAATGGCATTTCCCACATCATTAGAACCATGAGCAAAAGCCACTAAACAAGCACTCAGCAATTGATAGCGAGCAAATAATCTTTCAACTGGAGGAGATTGTGGGGAGTGGGAAGTGTGGGGAGTGTGGGGAGTGTGGGGAGTGTGGGGAGTGTGGGGAGTGTGGGGAGTGTGGGGAGTGTGGGGAGCAGAGGAAGATATTATTTCCTTCACTCCTTCCCTCCTTCCCTCCTTCCCTCCGGGCGGGGAAACCCCGCCCCTACTCCTTCCCTCTGAACTCCGAACTCCGAACTCCTCCAACTGTCGCCAACTGTAAAGTGTTAGTCCAAAGGTAGCGATCGCTCCGATAAATATGGGAAGATCGTGGTTGGGAAGATTTAAACCTAGTTGCTGGTTCAGAAAATTTGTTACCCCTTGGGTGAGTGATGGTAAAGCGATCGCTCCAAAGACTCCCACTACAACAACACTTAACCAGGGAATCCACTCATCTAATTGCGTAATTATACTCGATTGATTTAAAATCCAGTATTTAATTTGACTATAAAGTAAAACTGCGATCGCACCACTAATAATTGGGGTGACAATCCAAGCCAGGGTAATACGTTCAATTGATGACCAATTAATGGCATTGACTCCCAAAGCTACCCAACTAAATCCAGCGATCGCTCCCACTATGGCATGGGAAGAGGATACGGGTAAACCCAAGAATGTGGCAATTTGTAACCACACACCACCAGCCAGTAACACCGCTATCATCCCCGTCACAAAAATGTGGGGTGCATCTGTAAATAAAACAGGGTTGGCAATTTTAGTACTGAGTGTTTGGGATACTTGATGACCAAACAGTACTGCTCCGGTAAATTCTAATACTCCGGCAATGATTAATGCTTGTTTGAGAGTAATAGCCTTGGAACCGACGGAAGTGCCCATAGCGTTAGCAACGTCATTTGCTCCCAGATTCCAAGCTACGTAAAAGGCTAGTAGGATGATGAGGAACATGGAGTGATGGTTGATAGTTGTTAGTTGTTAGTTGTTAGTTGTTAGTTGATGGTTTAACTCCCTCACTCCTTCCCTCCTTCCCTATTCCTGATGTGGATAAATTAAAATTTTATAAGTATCTGCGGTGGGTGCGATCGCTTGTTCTACGGCTTGTGATAAATTTTGTAAGGGGTAGCGATCGCTAATTAAGGCTTTAACATCAATCCGGCGATTAAAGACAATATCAGCCGCCAAATTTTGCAAGCGGTAGGATGAACTATAACTACCCATCAAATCAATTTCTCGCCGGTACAGCACATTGGGATTAATGGGAATTTCTACTTGATCGGGAAATTCGGCAAAAAATAGTATTTTTCCTCCCTTGCGGGTACAATCTAAACCCTGGAAGAAAGCCTTATCACTGGGAACCGCTAACAAGGTAACATCCACACCCATACCATCGGTTAATGCCTGAATTTTTGCCGGTAAATCAGCATCGCGGGCATAAAAAGCGGCTTCTGCTCCTACTTCTAACGCCTTCTCTATTCTAGAAGGAAGTAAATCAGTAGCGATCGCTCTCCCACCAAAATACTTCACCAACATCACAAACATCAATCCAATTGGCCCCGCGCCAGTAATTAACACCGTTTGTCCAGGAGCAATTTGAGCTTTTTTCACCGCTTTGAGACAGCAGTTAGTGGGTTCCACAAAACTGGCTTCTTCAAAACTAATATCATCGGGGATGGGAATTAAACCCCCATTTTGAACAATATGTCCGGGAACCTTAACATATTCAGCAAAACCCCCACCACTGGGAGCAAATCCCGCCGTTGTGACGATATTTTTATAGGTATTGCACATGGAAAAATTATCATTCATGCAGTAAGCACAGCGCATACAGGGAATGTGGTGCATTACCGCCACCCGTTGTCCTACTTGCCATTTTTTCACCTCTGCACCCACCGCAGTGATAACTCCGGCGGTTTCATGTCCAAAGATGCGGGGGGGTTCATAGAGGGGATAAAGGATCTTTTTTATATCTGATTGACATAAACCGACAACTCGCACCTGTACCAGCACCTCATCTGGTTCTAGGTTGGGTACGGGGAGTTCTTCGTAAGAAAGTTGCTTAACGCCTCTAAATACTTGTGCTTTCACGTTGATTTCTCATGGCTCAACGATTATAGATGTAACATTAGTGGGTAACGTTAAGCTATTAGTTTGCCAAAGAACGAATTTTTGCCACAAATTTTGGTAAATTAGCCCCATCTGTTTTACTCAACAATGACAGTAATTCGTCAGCATTTAGGGGTTGTCTTCTATACTTTTGAGACTGTTTCCCTATTACTTGAACCATTTCTTCAGGGTATTTGTCAAATAAGTCACTTAGAAAATCATCTGGAGACTGTGCTGTAATATTCCAAGGAGTCAAAGCATTGGTATCAAAGTCTGTCAAATTGTTGGTGACAATAATATCAGACCTAGCTGTTACCGCAGCAGCAAGAACATGGCGATCTTTTGGGTGATTCGTCATTGCTGACTCTAATCCAATAGGTACTTCAACCATTGCTTCCCCAAAAGCTGCTTTTATTACTTCTTCAAGACTTTGAGCTTTCTCAGCAGAAATTTTCCCTCTCAAGACAAGATTACCCATTGCTTCATCTAAAATTTTTTGTGACCAACGGGGTACATATAAACCAGCCTCAGCAGTGGATAACAAGGTGTCTCGTAGGTACATAGGAAACAAGACACAGGCATCTAAGACAACACTAAGCATAGAATATTTACGGTTGCAATTATTCCTCGTCGTCGTACAAACCAGCTTCTTCGCTAATCTCGATTAACTGCTGTAAAAGTTGGCTACGCTTCATATCCCGTTGTTCTTTATACTTCATTAAATCCTGAAAATTCACCCGCCGATGGGAACCCACTTTGATGTAAGGTATTTCCCCCTGTTCTAATAACTTAATTAGATAAGGACGGGAAACATTGAGAAAATCGGCTGCTTGTTGTGTTGTCATCTCCTCTTCTTGGGTGACTATAGATATAGCCTTACCCAATGCCATAGCATGAACCACTTGCAGTAATGCCTGGTAAACTGATTTCGGGATAGCAATTTCTTCTCCCTTACTTGTTACTAATTTCCCTGGGGAAGGTTCTTGTCTGAGTATCCGTTCTAGTTCCTTGATGGATTCTGTTTCTTGGTGGGGAGAAATAACCGACTCCATTGGCAAGCTATGTTTTAACATGATGGTTGTTCTTATCAGCATTATTTCCCAATATATTACATAAACGAAATATCCGAAATAATGATCAAATTAATATATAAAACCTCACTGGCGGGGTGCTAAGGAGAGGCGTGCCGCTAGGCGGGGCGAGGTTCAGTCTTACATTTAATTACGCCTACCTACTTAACTGTAAAACTGTGATAAATTTGATAAATCGCGCTAGTTGCGATCGCTAAAATGACTAGATTTCCCCATGATCAATTTGCAAAAGACTACCTCAAGGAACTGTTAACTCCTTTGGGAACGGTAGAAACTACTCCCTTTCCGCTAGAAGATTAACTATAACGTAGGTTGGGTTTCACTCCGTTCAACCCAACGATATGCTGGGTTTCGTTCCTCAAACGCCACTTCCTACAACGGAGGGAACCTCCGCAACGGAGTGGCTCCCCAGCCTACGATTTTTCGGTAATTTAACACCAGGAAGGGAGTAGTCGTGATGTCACATCTGAAGTACGAGAAATTGATGTTTGGTTTGCACCTAACCCATCAAAGTCAACTAGGAATGGACAAATAATTGGTTTACTAGGAAGATTTGCGGCTACTCCTTCAGTGTTTGAACCTTTTCGCAATGCAGCTACCCCAAGCCAGATTCGTAGCTGTATCAGTAAGCTGTTTGATACTCATGCTGATTTACAACGTCAGGCAAACCGGGATAATAGTCGTGTGAGGGAGGATGATTTACCTTGGTTATGGATTTTTTCTCCTACAGCTTCAGCAAAAACATTAGATGGGTTTAGAGCTATTCTTGATGAAGAAAATTGGTTACCAGGGGTATATTTTCTCGGAAAATATCTGAAAACAGCTATAGTAGCTATTCACCAGTTACCACGCACCGAAGAAACACTTTGGTTGAGAATTTTGGGTAAGGGTAAAGTTCAGAAGCAGGCTATTGAGGAACTGATAGAACTTCCAGAAAATCATCCCTTTCGTTCCAATGCATTAGAGTTGTTGTATAACCTACGTATCAATTTGGAAGCCAGTCAGGATTTAGATGAAGAGGTTGACTACTCACCCCGGCTTAAAGCGCGGGGGATTCTAAGCTGATGTTGTTCCGCAGTCTAAAGACGTGCTGCACAACGTGAAACACTTTTTCAGATTGCGAAATACATCATACTTAGCGGGGTTCGTCAAAGCCCCA
>JASJDS010000280.1 GCA_030065055.1 Calothrix sp. MO_192.B10 | reverse complement strand
TGTTACTCACCCGTCCGCCACTAACTCCGAAGAGTCCGTTCGACTTGCATGTGTTAAGCATACCGCCAGCGTTCATCCTGAGCCAGGATCAAACTCTCCGTTTTGTTTCAGATAAGTTTGCTTTTAGCTCTTAATCTTTCGTTAATCACAAATTCTTTTGTAATTAACTTTGTATTGTTTACAACCGCTGATCAAGTGTTGTATACTGGCTTCAAACTATATTATTTTCAAGGTTCGGTGTCCTGTCGAGCTCGCTTCGTTTGCGTTTCTCTCTCAGGCACTTAATCAATATAGCGAACCCATTTAGTCTTGTCAACTACTTTTTCAGATTTTTTGAGAAAAATATTTGAATAATTTGCTAAAACCTATATATATCAATACTTTAACGCGTTAAAATTTTTTTTGGCGTTGAGAGTGGAATGGTGCAATTGTGGATAATTTTGGTATTCTCCCTCCCTGGTTAGCAATAGATCCCTTATTGCAGGGTTGGTTGTTAGAGGATATTGGTAGGGGCGATCGCACAACTCAAGCTTTGCTAGTTGAACATAGTCAGTCAGGACAAGCTAAGTGGGTAGCTAAAGCTCCTGGGACAGTGGCGGGTCTACCATTAGCAGCTAGGGTATTTCGGTTATTAGATGAAAAGGTAAGTGTTGTCCCTCTTGTAACGGAAGGAGAAAGGTGTGAGCCAGAGCAAGCGATCGCACAAATGGATGGTTCCCTGGATGCGCTGTTAATGGGAGAAAGGGTAGCTCTAAATTTGGTGATGCGTTTGAGTGGGATTGCCACCTTAACTAATAAATATGTAGAGGAGATTGCGGACTTACCCACTAACTTTGTGGATACCCGCAAAACTACACCAGGTTTAAGAATGTTGGAAAAGTATGCGACTCAAGTGGGAGGAGCAATTAATCATCGCATGGGTTTAGATGATGCGGTGATGATTAAGGATAATCATATTGCGGTAGCTGGTGGAATCGGTCAAGCGATCGCTCGGATTCGTTCTCGTATACCTTATACATTAACCATAGAAGTGGAGACGGAGAGTTTAGAACAAGTAAAGGAAGCTTTAGAACACAACGCTGATATTATTATGTTGGACAATATGTCTTTGGCAATGATGAGGGAAGCTGTGCAAATAATTCGCCACCACAGTAACCGGGTAAAAATAGAAGCTTCTGGGAATGTGACTCTAGAAACTATTCGTGGTGTAGCAGAAACTGGTGTTGACTATATATCTAGCAGTGCGCCGATTACTCAGTCGAAGTGGTTGGATTTGAGTATGAGGATGGGTTGAATTAGGAATTTGGGACTAGAAGATATTCAAAAATCATTAGGACTTACGCACTCGCTACGAAAAATCAGGCGTTTGGGATTGCTACTCTGCGAGAAGCCCTACGGGTGCGCCACTTGACGGCAGTTGACGGCAGTTGCTTTATGCCGGGGCTCGCGCAGCGTATCCGCAGGATTCACCCTTTCGGCAGTTACTCCACTTGGGGAGACCCCAAGTGGAGTAACTGCCTCACCACCGCAGTGGCTTACCGCTAACGCGTCTACGGAGCGTCGCAATGACTGTGTTTACGTTGTCCTTGCGTAAGTCCTGATCATCTTAAAAAGGAGTATTTGTTTGCAGGTGCAGTTTTTTATCTATATATGGATGCTGCAAACACAATTCTCTGGCATGGAGGTGTAATCTATCTGTAGATATAAGATTGCCATACAAGCGATCGCCTAATATTGGCATACCCAATCCTTTAGGATGAGCAGCATGAACCCTCAGTTGATGGGTTCTGCCAGTTATGGGAATAAATTCTACACGAGTGCGGTTACCTTCTGTGCCAATCACTCGAAAATTAGTAATACACTGTTTTCCATACTGCCAATTTACTTGTTGATAGGGGCGATTTTTGGGATCTCCCCACAATGGTAATTGAATTACTCCTTTATCTATATATATACAACCCGCAAGTACTGCTTCATAAACTTTGTAAATTTGGCGTTGCTGAAACTGCTGATTTAGTAAACTATGGGTTTGATAATCCCGTGCTAAAAGTAAAATTCCTGATGTATCCATATCCAGTCTATGTACTGTTCGTAGGTTGGCACCATCAGGTAACAAATTATGCAAACGACTGAGAACACTATCTTGATTATTCAGGTATCTTCCTGGAACTGAGAGTAATCCAGATGGTTTATTAACTGCTATTAACCATTCATCTTCATAAATTATTGGCACTTCTCCCTTAATTTGAAAATAGTTAGAAGTTGACAGTTGACAGTTGATAGTTAATAGCTTAGGTGTTGGGAGTGGGGAAGAGGCATTTTCATGGTTGGTTGTGGGATTTGACCGTGGGGGACTAACTTGAAAGGAGTGCAGACGTGATGAAGTGATGGGGTGAAACTTGTTTCTCTCTCTTGTCCCCTTGTTTTCCCCAGCTGACTCTGCTGACTCGGCTCCCTCGTTTTGGGTGACTGGCAAGTTAGATTGCAAGCCTGAGAGCAAGAAACCCATTAATGGTTGACATCTTTCCACACAAGCACCGTAAAAATTTCCCTGAATTTTATCTTTGGAGGATGCACCCCACCAAAACTCAGCCATTGCTAAGGGTTTTAAATTATGGGTAGCTGCATAATGTAATAATTTTGGCGCACAACAATCTCCTGTCCCTGTGGGTAGACCTTGCGGTATTAATTGTTGTAGAGTTTGCGATCGCCCATAAAAATTCATTAGAGAATAAGCTGCGTGCATTTGTGCTTGCAGTTGGCGGGATATTTCTTTTCGCTTTCGTTTCAGTTCCCGTATCTGTACATCTGCATCCTCAATTATTTGCTTCAGGGGTTGTAATACTTGATTTCGTTCTCGTTTAAGTAATTTGCGTGCAATCCCATCCTGACGGCTTTCTTGATCAAGTTGGGCAATCGCTGTATCTAATGCTTCCCTTGTCAGGGTTTCGGTGAATATCTGCCGTTTTACTTGTCGTTGCTGTTTGCGATCGCTATGATTTTGACTCATTTGTTGCAAACGCGCTACAAATTCTTGCTCTAATTTTTCACATTCCTGACGTTCGGGAATTTGTTTCAGGTTAATTAATTCTTGCTTAATAGTTTCTAATTCTGCTAATGTGCGAGCCTCTGCTAATGCTACTTCCTCTCGTCCGGGAATTGGTGGAACCCAACCGTCAACCACACTGCAACCGTTCAACAACCCAGAAAATGCTTTAAGTATTTTTTGTTCGCCATTGGATAACTCTATCAGTAATATCCCGTACATCTTGCCTTCATAGGAATAAAGCTCATCCTGAGCTAATTGTGCCATTAAACCATGAGCGATCGCTTCTGCTAAAGGTGTGCGGGGTAGTTTGAGGAGTTCACCAGTTTGGGGACAATATCCTTGATAGTAATAGCTTGGGCGTGAATTGGGGATTGGGGAATTGGGGTGAATGAAATCTGAAAGCGAGTGAAGAGCCGTCATATGGAAGTATGAATTTGTTGACTTTACACATGATTAAACTAAAATAGTTGCGTCAAAGACATAAACTTACTCAAGCAGCGTTAGCAGATAAGCTGGGTACAACACAACAGACAATCCAACGCTGGGAAACAAATAAAACTAGTATTCCTTCAAAGGCTTTAAAAGAACTGGCTATTGTGTTTGATTGTTCTGTTGATGAACTTTTGGGTATTGCTGAATATAGTAGGACACGCTACTCTACCTGGTTTTTGACTAAATCTGAAAAAAAAGGTCGTCGGAAACTTGTCGGTTATTACGGAGGAGTTTATTTAACTCTTCAAGGAGTTCCAAAAATACAAAACTATCCCATTGACGACATCGCTGCAAAAACTATCAAGAATTCTTTTCCTGTTCTGGAAAATGGATCCCTTGGATTGCCTTGGATGTGTTTTGAAACAATGGATAATCGGATTCTATTTGTTAATTTAAAAGCTGTAAAAGTAGCCGAAGTTTACACCGATGATTATGAATGTGCTCCTGCTTTTGAGCATCCTGAGGTTTATAGATTTTTAACAGAATGGAATATTGATGAGATTGAGAATGGTATAACAGCCTCAGAAATTGCCGAGCAGGAAGGTATTTCAGAAAATTTGGCAGAAAAGGCTATAGGTATAATCATGCATTATGAAAAAACTGAAGAAGAAAATTGGAGTGGGATTTCTTTCCATTCTGTTAATATTTATTGGTTGGATGGGGAAAAAACTTCCCATTATTTGGATAGAAAACTTTGGTGGGATTTAGATGATATAATAAAAATATATAACGTTCCAGAGTTATATTATTCAGATACAGATGAAATTCCTTCAGGAACAATATTCATACAAGAAGGAACAGATGAAGATGCATACATAAATTTTTTAAATCTTGACCATATTGCTTTAATTGAAGTTCCTGCTATTAAATACTGGCAGATAGCTTGTGAAGATAGTCCAGATTTATTAGATATCAGAGATATTTCTCCATATATGCCTCATAAAAATAATAATCAATAAAGATGAAGAGAAAGTGAAAATACAAGTAACTGTAGCAGAATTGTGTCAATGACCAGGTAAACATTTGGATTGTTGAAATCCATAGTTAATCAGTAAAAATATTTTATACAAACTAATTTTTTTAGTACATATCAAGTTAAAAAATAATTGCACAGTAGTATCAGTTATTAATTTTCTCGTGTTTAGTTAGCCAGAGAAAAGACAGATTCAGCAGCTTGTGGTAATTCAATCGGCACAAAATAACTACTGGGATAAAGATAATCTTCATTTGATTCGTCAATCACCCGAATCATTCGATGTTTAGCAGCATTAGCATCAGGTACAACTTGATAAATTTTTCGGACTTCTAAGGAAGCTGGGTAATCTTTGTTGCTAATGCAAATGACAAATCGAGTTTCACTATGAGCAGATTGCATAACTATAAACTTGCCACTTTACCCATTAGATACCCATTCCATCAAAGGCTTCCGTTTTGTTCGTACACAATCCTGCAAATACAGATTAATCAAACTTTGATAGGGAATACCTGTTTCCTCAGCAAGCTGCTTAAAATAGCTAATAACCTCATCCTCAAGCCTAATTGTGACTTGTTTTTTCAGCTTTTTAACATAGGGATTCTTCACAGATTGGGAAAAATCATATTCTTCTCTCATGATAAAAAATCAATGTATTGTTGACGCTCTTGTTTAGTCGCTTTACGAGCAGAGATAATCCGGATAAGTTCATCATTCTTTTGGTAAAGATGACACACCACCAGTAATCGAAACAAACTGCTGATACCTAGCATAATATAGCGGTCCTCTTCTACAGAGTGTTCTGGATCGTATATCAAACGGGCATTCTCATCATAGAAGACTGTTCGCGCTTCCTCGAAAGAAACACCATGTTTTTGCTCATTAGACTCGGCTTTTTGTTCATCCCAGTCAAATCTCATTTTAGTTTTACATACATTGTATTTACAATGTATTTCGTCTTCAAGTAATGTGTGCAGTGATATCGGTTTTTTATAGTACCTGAGTCTTCACAGCCATTCTCGCAGTATAAGCTCCCTTTATATTGACCCAAGGTAAATATTTATGAAAAAAGCGTTACAAAATTTAGTATGATGTTCTTATTAATAAGTTTAAGTATTTTTGCTCATTGTGATGATAGCCGATCGATTTCCCTGGCTGACCGCGATTATAATGCTGCCACTAGTGGCTTCCTTGCTTATCCCCGTTCTACCTGGTAAAGATGGCAAACAGGTACGGTGGTATGCCCTAGGTGTAGCGATCGCGGACTTTGTCTTGATGTGTTATGCCTTTTGGAAGCATTACGATGTTGGCAGTGCTACCTTTCAACTCGCGGAAAATTATGCCTGGGTGCCCCAGTTGGGCTTTAGCTGGGCGGTTTCGGTCGATG
Source organism: Calothrix sp. MO_192.B10 (assembly GCA_030065055.1). Taxonomy (GTDB): domain Bacteria; phylum Cyanobacteriota; class Cyanobacteriia; order Cyanobacteriales; family Nostocaceae; genus Calothrix_A. The sequence continues at coordinate 3,878 of JASJDS010000280.1, read as the reverse complement.
GTATATCGGTACCACTGGTATTACTGGCAGGATTTGTTACCACATTATCAATATTTTCAGCTTGGCAAGTTAACCTCAAGCCTCGTTTATTTTACTTCTTGATGTTGGTGCTGTATTCGGCACAAATAGGGGTATTTGTCGCCCAAGATTTGCTGTTGTTCTTTATTATGTGGGAACTAGAATTAGTTCCTGTCTACCTACTCGTCTCCATTTGGGGTGGACAAAAACGGCGTTATGCAGCGACAAAATTTTTACTCTACACCGCAGCAGCTTCTATATTTATCCTGGTAGCAGCACTAGGAATGGCACTTTATGGTGACAATATCACATTTGATATTGCCGAGCTTGCCATGAAGAATTACCCCTTGGCTCTAGAGTTACCCCTATATGCAGGGTTACTAATTGCCTTTGGTGTTAAGCTAGCCGTTTTCCCCTTACATACTTGGCTACCTGATGCCCACGGGGAAGCTTCTGCTCCCGTATCCATGATTTTGGCTGGTGTATTGTTAAAAATGGGCGGATATGGATTAATTCGCCTGAATTTAGAAACACTGTCTGATGCCCATATTTATTTTGCCCCTGTTCTTGCCATCCTAGGCGTTGTCAATATTATTTATGGTGGGTTAAATTCCTTTGCCCAAACTAATATGAAACGCCGCTTGGCATATTCCTCAGTTTCCCATATGGGATTCGTATTACTGGGAATTGCTTCTTACACCAACTTGGGAGTCAGTGGCGCAATGTTACAGATGATTTCCCACGGTTTAATTGCAGCGGTGTTATTCTTCCTAGCAGGTGTAACTTACGATCGCACTCACACCCTATTAATGGATAAAATGGGGGGTATTGGTCAAGCAATGCCCACGGTATTCGCTTTATTTACAGTCGGTGCAATGGCTTCTTTAGCCCTTCCTGGAATGAGTGGCTTTGTCAGTGAACTGACGGTATTCCTTGGCTTCACCAGTAGTGATATCTACAGTTCCACTTTCTGCACCGTGACAGTTTTCCTCGCCGCAGTGGGAGTCATCCTCACCCCAATTTATTTACTCAACCTCTTGCGACAAGTATTTTACGGTACTGGAGCTAAAAATACCTGCGAAATTGGTAGCGTTGCCTGGGAAAATGAAGATGATGAAGGAGCAGTTTGCTTTGGTACAGATTGCCTCTTACCAAGTGAATCTGTATACAGAGATGCTAGTACCCGTGAGGTGTTTATCGCTGCTTGTTTCCTCATCCCCATCATTGCTATTGGCTTGTATCCCAAACTAGCTACGCAAATATACGATGTTAAAACTGTGGCAGTTAATACACAAATACGCCAATCCTACATCCAAATCGCCCAAACAAATCCCAGTATTTACGCTCGTGGGATTTCTGCCCCGAAAATAGCCGAAACTGAAGTTATGCCTGTTTTGGGAATTATTAAGTAAAACTTAAAAAAACTTCATGTTTATTCAAATTGAGCGATCGCTACTTTAAGAGCGATCGCTTTTTATTTTCAGTGGCGTAATACCAACTCTACGTAAAGTTGCGCCAAATAGATTTCGTAGAGACGTTGCACTGCAACGTCTCTACAATCAATATAAATTGCATCTTCATACAGAAACGGTATAAACCCTTCATAGCAAAGCATGACAGAGTTATTTGTAGCCTGTACTCCAGGAGTGCGATCGTTTAATTTAGTTTACATTTATTAATATATTTTGTTATTTTTATTAATATAAGTATCCTAAATTGACTGAAGTCAAAAGCTGAATTATGGCTAACACTGCACTTATAGCTACTATATTAAAACCCAGCGTCAACCCCAATTTTTGGTCTCAGACCGCTTGGGCTGTACTAAGGGCTGTTGTGGGCATTATGATGATCCACAATGGTTTGGATAAGTTAGGAAACATCGAAAGTTTTTCCGAAACCTACGTTGAATACATAGGCTTACCATTCCCCTTATTTTTTAGTTACCTAGCTGCTTTCACCGAACTAATTGGCGCACCATTACTAGCTTTTGGTCTGCTAACCCGTCTGGCTGCATTAGGTTTGTTTGGGACAATGTGTGTTGCTATGTATCACCACATTTTGGTTGCAGGCTTCAGTATTCCTTACTTGGAACTCTCTGCAATTTATGCAGCTTGTTTTCTGTTCTTTACCATCAATGGTGCTGGTTTATTTTCCACAGACGCTTTGATTGCTAACTGGCTAGATGCTAGTGCCTTGTCTGTTAAAGCCAAACAAATTATGCGTTTAGAGCAGGCTTATCAATCTGTCAGTGCGGACAAAGAAAAAATTGGCACTGCTAAGTAGTCAGAATGTTTCACTAATGAATTATGCTTTCCTAAGCATACATAGCCTTAGAAGATAATCTAAGGCTTTCTTGTGATTTGGTAAGGATAGGCTTATATTATGTCCAGGTAAATACTTGTCATTACGTAAAGCCTACGGCTCCCAAACGGCGCAAGGCGCACGCTCCAATTATCAGGTAATCGCAATTTTTATATTGATATGGTATCAATCGTGATAACCTTAATATTCCCGTGTATTTCCCGCTATTAAATTTGAGAATTTACCCTTCTGCGGATTTAAATTTTAATCATGTCCCCAGTTCGCACAATTCAAAGTATATACACTGATGGAGCTTGCACCGGCAACCCAGGTCCCGGTGGTTGGGGTGCTGTCATCTACTTTAGTGATGGTTCAATTCATGAAATGGGCGAATCATGCGCCCAAACCACCAATAATCGCATGGAAATGCAAGCCGCGATCGCAGCCTTACAATATCTGCAAACTAGCGGACAGAAAGAACCAATCATCCTCTACACGGACAGTGAATATCTGATTAACTGCGTAACTAAGTGGGTGAAAGGCTGGAAAGCAAAAGGATGGAAAAAAGCCGATGGCAAACCAGTCCTCAATCAAGACTTGTTGGTCATTTTAGATGGACTAAACAGCCGCCAAATCAAATGGCAATATGTCAGGGGTCATGCTGGTAATGTAGGTAATGAACGCTGCGATGCGATCGCCCGTGCTTTTGCTAATGGCACTAATCCATCTCTTACCCAAACATCCAGCAATAATTCACAGCACAATAATGAAATAAATTTAGCTGCAGTATCTGATGGGAATTCAAACCATAAAAGAATTAACGAAAATACACATCATTTGAATAATCTGGCATTGAACAAAAACATGATTGATTCATCAAGTGCCACTGCTGTATTAAGTAGTGAGACCACTTCCAGCGAAATAAGGATGGCACAAATCCGTAACTTAGTAGAAACTCTCCGTGTAGCTGACGAAATCGCAGCGAAAGGTTATTTAATCACCAGTTCCGAATTAGCAGACTTAATGGATGTTCATGCTAGTGCTGTTACTAGCAGAGGAGACCAGTGGCGTTGGCGTAACTGGGTTGTTTCCCGTGTGCGACGGGAAGGTAATCAAATTCTTTGGGAACTAGAACGAGGTGACTTAGTTCACAATGAAGATGAAAACTGAGAAAACTGAGATAATTCATCAATGGTCGTGAATCCTAGGAATCTTCGTACCTTTAGGTCGATGAGGATATCAAAATCAAATCAGTGAACAAGTGTTAGCGCAGCTCCTCCGTAAGAAACACAGTGCTGACGCTTTATGGTGGGGGATGAGCGATCCGCCCTAGGGCTATGGGTATGCACGCCCCCACGAAAAAATCTCACCGAGATATCAGCGCCGTGGAAGCCCCTGGCTTTAGACATGGGGGCAAGGTGCTGGCGATTTTAATCGCTGCCTGTAAAAATCCAACATCTATGGGATAATAAATTTGTGTTGAAATGAGCAAGGCACTGTGCAGCCCGACAGAAACAGCTTATGCCAGTAGACACAAAGGCTGTCGCGTAGCCTTGATA
>JASJDS010000092.1 GCA_030065055.1 Calothrix sp. MO_192.B10 | reverse complement strand
GAGGTTTGAGACAGTTGCTATGAACTATTGTGGCTCAGTAGTACCAATTCTCTCAAAGGGATGTGGCGATCCCTGTAATTTAGCTACCTAATTAGGTATTCAATCAAGTTAGAGCTAGTCTCTAGGGCTTGGGATTCCCCTAGGGTAGGTGAGTTGAAAAAACTCTAAATTATTGCGATTTATGGTGATTTAGAGGTGTCACTACTAGCTTTATTCTATAAAATCAATTCTGAACTTTGTAAGCAACTAGCAACTAAAGTTATGTTAGAAAAATATAATCAAAATAGTGGTCAAGAATTTCAGGATTTTTTAGTAGAAGAGGCTCGATTGGAAGATGTCTCATTTACCGAGGACACGCTCAAGATAATTTATCTCCTTGATGGTGAGCCTGTTCAATTTTCTCTTCGATACAATTCAATCAATTTTGCGGATTCCGCTTTAGGTTCTCCCTCCCGGATTGAACTTTTTGCAGTCACTTTGGCTGTTATGTCTTTCCTACGATTTGGTGCAGTACTTCCTCGTAGGTTAGATATCAAAAAGTACAGTAAATATCTCGATCCTCAACTGCTGAAATTTATTGAAATTGTCATCCGAGGACATTGGAGTGAGCATCGCTATCAAATAGGGAAGTTGGATTATACCGGGCCAGAGTTTGTGGTTACTGCTTCAGAAATGGGGCAGGCCACTAACTATCCAATCTTTAGCACCACTAGAATTGAGGATTCAGTAGATGTAATTTTGGCATCCGGTTCTGGCAAAGATAGTTTGTTGTGTAGCCTGCTTTTAGAAACAGCCAATATAGATTACGATCTTGTCACTTATCTTTACGATATCTATGGTGATAATCAAGAACAGGAATTGCTATTTGCCAAGGTAACGAACAATCTCAAATGTAGGAAACAGCATAATTTATACCTACATGATGACTACTACCCCTGGCTGGAAAATAGAATGGAGAAAACTAATATACGTGCAAGATTGCAGGATTATTTTGCTCTTGACAAGCCATTTAGAACAGAATCTGGAGAAGTAGTTCTAGGACCGATAGCAATAGCTCCGATTCAAATAGTTCACAAAATTCCCATAGTAGCATTTGGTAACGAAAAGAGTGCTGATGCTCCTAACCTGGTAGAACCTGAGTCCGGTGAAGCCGTAGCTCATCAGTGGGCAAAAAGTTTCACTGCTGAAAAAGAAATCTCCAAGCTGATGGCGCACTTGTTCGAGGGGATTAACAGAGTCAGTTTAACCAAGCCACTTCACGATCTCAAAGTATTTGAAACAGTTTTTCGTCTGGGCGGAGAGCTTCCCTATGCCACCAATTCTTGCAATATCAAGAAACCTTGGTGTTGCCGTTGTGAAAAGTGTTGCTATGTATTTGCTGGATTTTGCACCTACGGTAATTTTAGTCAGGTAGTCGAGGCGTTTGGCAACAATTTGTTTGACATGGAAGAAAACCTGCCCATCTGGGAGGAATTACTCGGGCTGAAGGGATATATTCCCTGGGAGTGTGTGGGACAAGCAGAGGAAGCCCAATTCTATCTATACCACCAGTATAAGCGGGGAGTCCAAGGTCTAGCAATCGATTTGTTTAAAGATAAAATTCTGATGCCTCTAGAAAAAAAAGGAGCAGATCGGGTGGAAGAATATTTTCAAACCATTGAAAATAAGTTTTCTCGGGTATATGAAACCCATCATACGATGCCGGACTGGCTCTGGGGCAAAATTAGCCAGGTGCTTGACTCAGATGGGATGCAAAAAGTACAGTAATCAAACAATGGGAACAGTTATGAACCTCAAAAATAGGGGGTTATTTATGCCCATATAGCTCCGATTAGTCGGATAATTCAAGCTAGAAAACCGGCTGATTTAATTTCTGAATTTCGGATTAACTAACCTTGCCGGATAATCAAAGAAAACTGCGATCGCATATGACTCATTTACTAGTAAGAAAGATTGACTCGATCGCCTAATTTATTCTAATCTATTTTTCCCATTGGGATTCTGATGTTTTGATAGGTAATTGGCAAAGAAACCGGAATTGAAGCAATCAGAATTCAGTAATTTTATCTAGGGATATCATCATGCAATCAGTAGGAGAACAGACTTACTCGCAAGCAGTCAAAGAGGGCAAATATGACCTATATGTAGGCAACCTGTTTGGCAAGTATGACAATGTACGTACTGACTGGGAAGACCAATTAAACCGCATCATCTTCCGACCATTTTTGCGCGATGTGGTGGAACGTCGGCGACGGGAAAACCAAGGTGTGCGAATTGTGGATCTTGGGAGCGGTTCGGGACAGGGTTATGAAATCCTGACAAAAATAGATCGCCACGATTTAGACTTGGGCTTGCAACACCAACGCATACTTCCAGAGTCAAGCATTGACTGGTACTTGGGACTTGATATCAGTAAGGCGATGGTTGATAAAGGTCAAGCTTTGTTTGAGGACAAGTCCAATGTCAAATTTGTCCAACAAGATCTACGGGAGGGTTTGGGAAAACTCAAAACAGAGGAAGACCCATTTGAGATTTACTTTTCTTCTTATGGCTCCCTATCTCATCTTTCTCGGCAAGAATTAGTGCGGCTATTGCAGGATATTTGCCAACACGGTGCCAATGATAGTCTAATTGTACTGGATTTAGTCGGGCGTTACTCTATCGAATGGCCAGATTTTTGGTCTGCTACCTCCGAAGAGGAGAAAATGCGTGATTACACCATGAGTTATCTTTATTCTGAGCCAGTAAGAAACCAACTGAATATCGAGACATTTCCCCTCAGATTCTGGATTGGTGATGAGGTAAAAGAATTAGCACAAGAATTAACTGCAGATACTGGGGTAGGAGTTGAAGTTATTAAACTTGTAGATCGATCTGTACTTGTTGGTCGCCATACTGATACTAGAGAATTCAACCAAAACTTAAAACCCATTCGCCGTTTGGTCAATTCCCTGCATGAGGATTACTTGCGTACAAATTTAGAGGAATTGATTTTAACTCCAGATATGGTTCCTAACCATCCTCAAGTTGCACCTTTTCTATGGCAACTGATTGAATCTTGGAACATCTTGGTGAGATTCTGTCAAAAGCGCCTTAACAACGTTATGGCTCTACAGGAATTAGAAGAATGGGATCATTTCCCCAAACCCTTGCAATTTGCCCTAATGACTATGGACCGGGTGATTGCAGATGTGGGCTGGATGTGGTACGGCGATCCCAGAGCTAATATTATTGAGCCACAATTGGGTTATGCTCTGCGGACTTTAGAATACGAAATGCAAAAGGGGATGGGCTGTGGTCATGGTTTAGTTGCTATCCTAAAGATCCAGAAGTGACGAGTTCCCTGTTAAGAGTTAAGAGTTGCCTTTAATCTAGCTCTACTTCACGTACTCGCAAAACTGCGGGAACCATGAAGCAACTAGTACAGTGGGCGCGGAAAGGTCGCAACCATTTATAAAACGTCAAAGCAAGAGTTCACAATAATGCGTGAATGCGTGAATGCGTGAATGCGTGACTTCCGCGTAGCGGTACTAGGTCGTGGGAAGCGTCAAAAATCTCAGGCTACGCTAGGGGATGTAGAAACCCCTGGCTCAAACGAAGTTAGCCAGGGGTAATTCATTAATACCTATGCCTTGATTATGCGCGGTGCAGATATAGACAAACTCAATATGATTTCTATTTCCGATTTAAGCAATTATTTGCAAGGGAAATAAAATTAAATATTAAATTTATAGCTTTTATACCAAAACATGGCTTGATATACATAAAATTAAATGGGATAAAGTCTTTTTTTGTATGTAATTTAGATCAATATCGATAATTTCAAACAAACAATAAATATACAGTAATTCAATTTGACAACATTGACATAGAGTACTAGGGTATTAATTGTAGCCAAACACTAGTTAATTAGGTATAAAAAATAGCACGTATAATTTTTGTCCAATCTTGTTAAGGTCTGCATTAAATCTATATCTGCAAAATATTAAAACTTAGTCAACAAAATAATCAAGGAGATTGGGAATGGTACAAGCCAAAGCAGGTGACTCAGTGAAAGTTCACTACACAGGAAAATTAAATGATGGTACAGTATTTGACTCTTCTGTTGATCGAGAACCTTTAGAGTTTGCTATTGGTGAGGGACAAGTGATTGCTGGTTTTGAAGCAGCAATGGTGGGGATGGGTATTGGTGAGTCTAAAACCGTAACTATTCCTTCTGACAAAGCTTATGGACCCCATCGCCAGGAATTAGTGATGGTAGTTGAAAAAGAACAAATACCTACGGATGTATCATTGGATGTAGGTCAGCTACTGCAAGTATCCCAGAGTAATGGTGAGGTAATTCCAGTGGTGGTAACAGATGTATCCGAGTCTCAGGTAACTTTAGATGCAAATCATCCCCTAGCTGGACAAGAACTGACGTTTGATATCCAGCTAGTTGAGATTAGTTGAGAATTTTTATATTATCCCCTGCGAGATTAGGCAGAGTAAGAGTAAAGAGTTACTAGGATAGTTTTTGGCAGTAAATTTGATTAAAAACTAGCAAAACTGGCTTCCATTCATATTGGTTCACCATTTCTGCTGATTTATGCCCTTTAAGGAGGATAAAAAACAGAAAAAGCAATTATCGTATTTGCTCGCCACCTTGCCATAACCCCCTGGCGATCGCTTATAACTGAAGATGTCAGCCACAATACAGTGTGGAACGGCACTAATAGTTGAAACTAATTTATAACTAATTACGTTTCAGGGGGAGTATGACATATAGCAACGATCCGCAAAACTTGGTTGAGCCATGCGCCGGCGTAACTGAGCCACTAATTAACTTTATCCAAGACCTACATCACTTTTATCAACCATTTCAAGATGGCGCTGTTGCTGAATCTATTCCAGAACTGGCTCAAGCCGATCCAAATTGGTTTGGGATTAGTGTGGTGGGAGTTGATGGAAAAGTTTTCGATATTGGTCATACTTCCCAGCTTTTCACCATTCAGTCGATCTCCAAACCGTTTGTGTATGGACTAGCCTTGGAAGATTGGGGTACTGATTACGTTCTCAGTAAAATTGGTGTAGAACCCACTGGAGAACCATTTAATTCAATTATTGAACCGGAAGAAATATCTCGGCGACAATATAACCCCATGATAAATGCGGGTGCGATCGCAGCAACTAGTTTAATTAAGGGTGCAAATCCCACGGAACGCTATGAACGCCTATTAGAAACCTGCCGACGTTACACCGGTCGAGATGTACAAATCGATCGCTCCGTATTCCAGTCTAAAAAGACTAACGATCACCTCAATCGAGCGATCGCTTACATGATGTTAAATTTTGGTTTGTTAGAAGGTGATATAAACAACATAGTTGAACTGTATTTTAACCAATGTTCTGTGATGGTTGACTGTCATGATTTAGCAGTTATGGCAGCAACATTAGCCAATAACGGTGTTAACCCCATCACAGGAGAGGTCGCTGTAAAACAAAAGTATGTCAAAAATATTATCAGTGTGATGTACACCTGCGGGATGTACGAATTTTCTGGTCAGTGGGCTTATAAAGTGGGTTTACCGGCTAAGAGTGGTTTATCAGGGGCGATTATTGGGGTGGTTCCAGGGCAAATGGGGATTGCAGTTTTCTCCCCCCCATTAGGCAAACATCGCAAAAGCTGGAAAGGAGTAAGGGTATTTGAGGCAGTTTCTCAAAAATTCGGGCTGCATATCTTCAATCAAATTACACCACCACAAATATCTAGTGAATGCCAAAAGACTGATGATGTTGATGATACCGTCATTGAGTCTGAAAACAGCGTTAATTTTTGTACTCCCAAAAAATCTGGGTTGAACTGTCAATTTAACTTAGCTGACAACTGTTTAATTGAATTTCTCCAGGAGTTGCATCATAAGTACTTACCATTGCGAGAGGGGAAAATTTATATTAGCGAACCCGATTTAGTTGACATTAGCCCCGATTGGTTTGCTATTAGTGTGACAACGGTAGACGGTCAAGTATATTCTGTTGGAGATTGGGAAGTACCATTCTTAATCCAGTCCATGTCTAAAGTCTTTACTTACGGACTGGCTTTAGAAGATAGGGGAAGGGATTACGTGTTGACAAAAGTGGACGTGGAACCCACCGGAGATGCTTACGATTCCATCATCAAAGTAGAAAGTCGCTCCAAAAGACCATACAATCCCATGGTTAACGCTGGAGCGATCGCCACTACTAGTTTAATTGAAGGCAAAAGCCCTGCCCAAAAACTGAACCGGATTTTAGAAATGTATCGCCACTACATCGGGCATAGAGTATTTGTAGATACACCTACCCTAGTATCCGAGCTGAATCATGGCGATCGCAACTGGGCAATGTCCTATTTATTGCGTAATTTTGGCATGATTTCTGGGAATATCAACCAAATCCTGGACCTTTATCTCCAGCAATGTTCTGTGCTCCTCAATTGTCAGGATTTAGCCTTAATGGGAGCTACTTTAGCTAATAATGGTATTAATCCTCATACTCAAGCACGAGCCATTAACTCTGATTATGTCAAGGATTTACTCAGCGTTATGTACACCTGTGGGATGTATGACTTTGCTGGAGAATGGGTATATAAAGTAGGCTTCCCCGCAAAAAGTGGAGTGAGTGGGGGGATTATAGCCGTAGTTCCCGGACATATGGGTATCGCAGTATTTTCCCCTCCCCTGGATGAGCGGGGTAATAGTATTCGGGGAATTAAAGTTTGTGAGGAACTATCAAAGCGTTTTGGGTTGCACATCTTTGCTCCAAACTAGCTTGAAAATGGTTGATAGTTGACAGTTGACAGTTGACAGTTGACGGTTGACAGTTGACAGCTTAGGTGTGGGAGCCGCACTTGAGATATATTTTCATGGCTTGGTTGTGAGATTTTCCCGTTACTTATTACTCCCGATTCGCTTATTTTTTAGAGGGTTAGGAAAAATGCAGAACGAAATAATCAGGGTTTTAACGTTTGATGTAGATTGCGAGCGCAAGTCAGCGTATTAATTTTGCCTCTAAATGCCACCAACAAAAAACCTGATTTACTCCAAATCCCTATTCTCACGTTATTGATCAATTTCTCTAACTTCAAAAAAAAATGGGCGAACCGTGCGTAATTAGTCAATATTTTAGAAAAAAACTCAGACTAACTTTCAGTCTTTAGAAAGATTGATACTGCTCCTTTAGATGGAGTATAAACTTCCTGTAAATTGAAACTTCGTTTAGGATAGGTTGTGTCTAATATCCTTTTCAAGGCTTTCGCTACTTCAGATTCATCCTTAGGAAAATATCGAATCTGATCAGATGATGCTTTATCAAGCTGTGGCTTGACTTCAATAACCGATCTAACTTCAGCATTCTTTAAAGCATTTTTAATTTCAACAGCTATTCGTCTTTGCTCAGGTCTTTTTTCATTATAAAAAATTTGAATTTTATAGTCATTTACCTTTTGTAAATCTTGAACTCGTTGTTGGCGAGAAACAATATTTTGTCTAGCTTCTTCTAACTGGGGCTTAACTTCTGGCTTCACCCTGTTTTCCGCCCATTCAACAAGGGGGTCAGCTTCATCTAACTCTATCAACTCTAAAAAAGATAGTGCATCTCTTTGTTTTTGTACATTCTGACTAGTAATGTCCTGGTAAAATAGTTCAATATACTTTACTTGTAAATTTGCTTTATATTGAGATTTGGCCATTTCTAATTGAGAAAGAGCAATCTCAGTTTGTGTTTTTGAAATTTTGTTACCGGCTTGGCTCGTTATAAATGCAAGAATACCCAATAAAATAGGGATAAATAACTTTTCTGAGAATTCTAGGAATTTTGTTGTCAGTGATTTTTTTTTAGATAAAATATCTAGTATCTTATCAATCTTTTGGTCATTTCCGTAAGGCTGTCCGCTCATTTTACAAATCCTCATCAAATATCAAAGTCTACGCCTTGACTCCAGATTTCTCACCACATCTTTCAAAGCCTTATAAAAACTAGCGTAGGCTGGTAAAAATAATGGTTCTCAAGACGGCTTGATAAAAACTACAGTTGTCAAAATAGGCATGGTTCTATAGGAATCCGCTTTGATTTTTGAATAAAATTAGGTACTTGTAGGGTGCGTTATGGCTTTAGCCGTTAGCGAAGCCATGCCCGAAGGGATATACGCACCGAAAAGATTACCGGATGGTGCGTTACACTTCGTGGTAACACACCCTACGTGTTGTTCAAAAATCAAATAGTAATCCTATATGAATGCTCACTGATATGTTTATAGTAATCCTATATGAATGCTCACTGATATGTTTCTAGACTACAACAGAGCTTGTGATAAATTTGTGAAGATAATATTTCGTAAGGATTCATATCAATTCCGGCTACATCGGAATGATAAAAAAACCGCAGAGACGCTGAGAGCGCAGAGAGAAAAAAGAAGGAGAGAAAAATTAAATAATTCCGATATAAACGGAAAAGATATCACTCCCAGTGGGCAATTCCCGAAATGAGTGTTAAAATCTCTCGATTTCTGTGAATTTCTTCGCCTGATCACCCATAGCTCTTGCTGCTTCCCCACAAGTACGGGGAGTAGGAAAAAGTTTCTCTGGATTAGCTAAACCTTTGGGATTAAACACTTGCTTTACCCATTGCATAGTTTCTAAATCAGCTTCACTAAACATATCTGGCATATAACATTTTTTATCTGCACCTATGCCATGTTCCCCAGAAATGCTACCCCCCACTTTGACACATAGTTTGAGAATTTCTCCCCCCACTTCTTCCACCTTTTCTAATGCTCCCGGCACAGAGTTATCATACAGAATCAGTGGATGTAAATTACCATCCCCAGCATGGAAAACATTGGCAATTTTATAACCAGATTTTTCTGCTAATGCCTCAATCTCTTTCAACACATAAGGCAATTGGGTACGGGGAATCACCCCATCTTGCACGTAATAATCTGGGCTTAAATGTCCTGCTGCTGCAAACGCAGCTTTTCGCCCTTTCCATAACTTTAATCTTTGTTCGGGTTCACTAGCAGAAGTAACATTCCGCGCCCCATTTCGTTTACAAATATCGATCGCTCGCTGTTTATTTACCCCTACCTCTACAGCCAAACCATCAATCTCTACTAACAAAATTGCCTCAGCATCGCGGGGATAACAATTAGTTTTGACAACATCTTCCACCGCATTAATACTGAGATTATCCATCATTTCCATGCCCCCAGGAATAATCCCGGCACTGATAATATCAGAAACTGCTGCCCCCGCAGCTTCTACACTGGTAAAGTCTGCCAACAACACACAAATAGATTCGGCACTTTTGAGAATGCGTAAAGTAATTTCCGTGGCAATGCCTAAAGTCCCTTCCGAACCAACAAAAATACCCGTTAAATCATAACCAGGCATTTCCGGGATTTCACCCCCCAAATCCACAATTGACCCATCAGGGGTGACAACCTTCAAACCCAATACATGGTTGGTGGTGACACCATATTTTAAGCAATGCACCCCCCCAGAGTTCTCCGCCACATTCCCACCAATGGAACAGATAATTTGACTGGAAGGGTCTGGAGCATAATAAAAACCAGCACCACTAACCGCTTGCGTCACCCAACTATTAATTACTCCTGGCTGAACCACCACCCTTTGATTATCCAAGTCTATATTGAGTATTTGCCGCATTAAAGATGTGACAATCAACACGCAGTTTTTGATAGGTAATGCCCCACCAGACAAGCCAGTGCCAGAACCACGGGCGATGAAGGGAACGGAGTACTTGTTACATATTTTTACCACCTCTGCCACCTGCTCAGTGGTTCTGGGTAAAACTGCTACATCTGGACATTGACGATAGCTACTTAACCCGTCGCACTCATAGGTAATTAGTTCTTCTCGCCGTTGTACCACACCATTTTTACCGAGTACTGTTTCAAACTCTTTAATGATGGGTTTCCAGTTGATTTGTTGGGTGGTTTGGGCAATCATGGGTTTTTGACGGGGTGGGTACTTTATTCTTTTATTGTTACCACATATTTGCCAACAAACCCCTAGAGGAGTGAGGGAGTGAGGGAGTGATGGAGTGATGGAGTGAGGGATTGAGGGAGTGATGGAGTGATGAATTAAAGACTATCAACCATCAACCATCAACTAACAACTAACAACTAACAACAACAACCTTCCCTCCTTCCCTCCTTCACTCTTTCCCTCTTAAATCTACACCCCTAGACCTCGCAACGCCCCCTCTACCCTATTTGCACCATCTGCCTTTCCTTGACGTTGGTATAAATCACGGGCTTTTCTTAATTGAGCGATCGCTTCTTGACGACGACCTCGTTTTTTCATTTCTCCACCCATTAACTCATAAGCACGAGCATTTCTGGGGTCGATTTCCAGTAATTTCTGATATGCCCACCTAACTGCACCATAATCTCCCAGACGGGACTGAGTTACCATTAGACCCAAATAGGCATTTTTATTATTACGGTTGAGTTGGATGGATTTACGGTAAGCTTCCTTGGCAGCTTTCATATTTCCCAGGTTGCCGTGAACATACGCTACAGCATAGTAATAATCGCTACTGTTAGGATTGAGAGCGATCGCTCGCCGATAAGAAATGAGTGCGCCGCGAAAATCGCCTTTTTGGGCTTGGAGAAAACCGATACCAGCAGGGATTGTGTGGTTTTTGGGTTCTAGGGTTGCGGCTCTTTTATAAATGGCGAGCGCGCGATCGTAATTCCCCCTACGGACTAATCTCCGTCCTTCCTGTAGTAGTCTAACTACTTCTGGACTGCTTTTTTGTGCGATTCGTGTTTGGGCGTTAACCACTGAAGGCATTGTTGTAGCAATGCTTCCTACTAAAATAACGCTAACTATGGAAGATATCTGTCTGTACACAGCCAATTACCTAAAAGTTATTGTAACTTTTTCTATGTTTGTGAGAATAGCTTGTCTATTAAAACAAAAATATTCTCGTTTGAAAACTAGGTGAGTTTACTTTTATCAAATATTCAGGATAAATTAAGTAATCATATCTCAATTTGTGCATCACAACAAAGGGAAAGGATAACCGTAAGTGCGATACCCTATTCAATAGGTTCCCAAGCAAAAATAACTACTCCCTTCGGTGCTATTAAGTTACCGAAAAATTGTAGGCTGGGTTGAGGAACGAAACCCAGCATTTCGTTGGGTTTGGTTACGTTCAACCTAACCTACGTTATAGGTAATCTTCTGCCGGGAAGGGAGTACATATTGATTTTCACTTATCTATACCATTAAGTCTTATTGTTATTATCAAACCGGCTAATTACAGAATGCTGTGCGGTAGATACGTCTCGATCGCTAATTGTAGAGTACCCAGACAAGGGTTCTGCTAAATTGATAGATGGGGAAATCGAAGGCTAATTGTTGATAACTGAAATGACAGCATCATGGTAAGCTCTAATTGTTTAGAGGAACATTTATGATTTTAACTACAACTGATGTAATTCAAGGTTCTATTATTCAATCATATTTAGGAATTGTCACGGCAGAAGTTGTTTATGGTAGTAATTTTTTGCGGGACTTTTTCGCCAGCATTCGTGATATTATCGGCGGACGTACTGGTAGTTACGAACGGCTATTTCAAGAAGGGCAGAATAAAGCGATCGCAGAATTAGAACAAAGGGCACAACGTTTAGGTGCAGATGCAGTCATTGGGATTGAAATTGATACGGGAACCATTAATGTTGACGAATCTGGTGTGTTGATTCTCATTACTGCTACTGGTACGGCGGTAAAGATACAATAGTCAAACAATTTTAGATTTTAGATTTTGACAAACAGATAATCCTTTGTTGATTTTGGATTGATTTCCACAGATAAATCTTGGGGTTGCTTACATATCACTCTGCTAGAGTTCCATTAAAGAAATACTGGTTCACCTGAAAGGGTGACAATTCCACATTTCTATGCACCCCATCACTAGGTAGAATCTTTCTAGGAGAAATTTGTTCCTGTAAATAATCAGCTATTTTTGACAAATCTTTAAGTAACCGCTTCGTAAAGGTTCTACCAGTTACCTCAATTGTTCTTCAGGCACATTTAGCCATTTATTTTGAATTTTTTCGCAAGAATTGGGCGCGTATTATTCGCCACAGCATCAGGAGTATGATTCCAGGTAAGACAAGGGGAAAGGCTAGCAGTCCCAAGATAAAGCATAAGGCAATTTGTACTTTACCCCGTTGAGCGAATTTGGCTATGGACTTCATCCACTTAGGTATATTCCATTCATCAATGGGAAGTTCTAGTTCTTGAAAAATCTGTGTTGCTTGATTCGCTACTGTAAATCCTTCCTGAACTCTGCCAGTTTGATGATATAAGGAAGCTAGGGTTTGTAGTGTTTTGGCTTCAGAAAGGCGATCGCCCATTTCTCGCTGAATTTCCAGCGATTGTTCGTAGTAGTTTATTGCCTGCTGGTATTCTTTCAAGGAATCGTAAGCATTGCCTAAACTGGAGAGAGAGGCAGATTCCCCGGAGCAATCGCCTATTTCTCGTGTAATAACCAGGGACTGCTGATAATAATCAATGGCTGTTTGGTCTTCTTTCAAATCATAGTAAGCATTACCTAAATTGAAAAGAGAATATCTTTCTCCAGAGCGATCACCTATTTCTCGTTTAATAACCAGGGACTGCTGATAATAATCAATGGCTGTTTGGTATTCTTTCAAATCATAGTAAGCATTACCTAAATTGAAGAGAGAATTAGATTCCCAAGATCGATCGCCTATTTCTCGTTTAATAACCAGGGACTGCTGATGGTAATCAATGGCTGTTTGGTATTGTTTCAAGGAACCGTAAGCATTACCTAAACAGTTGAGGGAACTAGATTCCCCAGAGCGATCACCTATTTCCTGAAAGATAGGCAGGGACTGCTGATAGTAATCAATGGCTGTTTGGTATTCGTTCAAGCAATAGTAAGCATTACCTAAATTGAAAAGAGAGTAAGATTCTCCAGAGCGATTGCCTATTTCTCGTGCAATAACCACGCACTGCTGATAGTAATCAATGGCTGTTTGGTATTCCTTCAAATCATAGTAAGCATTGCCTAAATTAAAGAGAGAGGCTGCTTCCCCAGAGCGATCGCAGCGATCACCTATTTCTTGTCTAATAACCAGGGACTGCTGATAATAATCAATGGCTGTTTGGTATTCCTTCAAGGATTTGTAAGCATTACCTAAACTATCCAGAGCAAAAGCTTCATGACGGTGCTCACTTATTTGGCGAAAAGTTTCCAGCGTTTTTTGGTAGTATTCTATCGCTTGTTCAAGTTGTCCCAAACCGTCATAAGCTTGACCAATATGGGTTAAAGCACTTGCTTCACCATTGCGATCGCCAATTTCCTGAAAGATAGCCAGAGATTGATGGTGATAATCAATTGCTTTTTGGTATTCTTTCAAGAAACCGTAAGCCTTACCCAAATCAGTCAATGCCCATGCTACTGCTGACTTATTTTCTTGTGAATTTGGTTGCCATTGCAATAGTAGTCGTTCGTATAGCTCCACCAGAAGGGAATTTTGTCCAATGCTCCTGAGTGGTTCATACGCAAAATCTAAGTCTTTCTTGGCTAAGTCATACTGCTTCAGTTCGCAGTGGTGATGGAAAATTTCCAATCTTATGGGTACTGAATCCCTTGATTCATAGTATTTGATAGCTCTTTCATGTGCTTCAGTTAAATCTCCCGCTTTCTGCTCTATATAAGCCAAAATGAACGGGTGAAATGTAAAGCTTTTCTCCCCATCTTCATCTCGTTCCTCCTGTAACAAGGAACGCCTTACCATTTGCTTTAAATCCTGCTCTGATATTTCCTCATCCGGCATTTGAGCAACAGCCGCAGCAGTATTAAAAGGTAGCCGATATACGCTTAAATTCAGCAACAGTCTTTGCAATCTATCACTGAGGCGGTTAAAACTAGCATCCAATACCTCACACATCCAAATATCAACTTTCCCTCGATGTAAACCCCTCAGTTTCTCATCTGTCAACAAATGGGGTACATCAGCCAAACCATACTTCTGCAAATAGCGAATCTGGGGATCTGACTCTTCCTCCTTCCGCAAAAAACCTACCACCAACATCAGTAAAACAGGATGTCCCTGGGCTTTCGTGACAAATTCCTCTAATTCTACCTCAGTACCCAAAATCCCCAAAACCCTTAACAAAGAAGCACCATCTACCGCTTGTAAACCCAACAAAGGCAACCATCGCGATTTGATTTCTGGCAAATTAGGGCGTTCCCTTGTTGTCACCAGGACTTTGCTTTTACCGCCATACTCCAGCCATCCTTGAAAAAACTCCTCATACATGGCATCTAAAGATTGTCCATCTTGTTTGAGCAAACTTTCCAAGTTATCTATGACGAGTAAATATTGCCCTTCCCGCAGATGATTAACCAACGCATCCACCAGAGATAATTCTGGAATTGCTTCTACAGATGGTTGTGACATCCCCAACCGCAGCAAAACCCGCCGTGCCAATTCAGTAAAGGTGACTCTGCGGCTGACATCTGCCCAGAATTTCCCCTCAAATTCCGCGCTTTCATCTTCATAGATTTTGGCAGCTAAAGTTGATTTCCCAAAACCACCCACACCTGTAATACCAATGAGGCGAATAGTATCATCTTCCATCCACAGGCGAATTTGCTCAATTTCTTCTCTACGCCCTTGCCAACAGTCTAAACTAGGACGCATTTCATCCAGGTTTGGTGAAATAATTGGCTGTTGTTGTGGGTTTGTCCCCTGGTTAATTGT
Source organism: Calothrix sp. MO_192.B10 (assembly GCA_030065055.1). Lineage (GTDB taxonomy): Bacteria > Cyanobacteriota > Cyanobacteriia > Cyanobacteriales > Nostocaceae > Calothrix_A. Next base: position 10,689 of record JASJDS010000092.1, on the reverse strand, counting down.
TAAATTGTCAACATTATGAAACTCATAACCAGAATGGGTTCTATCGCCAATATGTTCAACGCGATTAGCACTAACCTGAAACCCTTTGCTGTTGTCACGGTTATTCTGTTTCATACACTTGTTTCTTGCTGATTGCTTTAACCAAGGGGGAGCATCCCAAATGTTTAAATTTGTAGTGCGGGCCGGACAGCCCGCTTTGTATGTAAAGAGAGCTTTCCGGCTCCCACTACCGCATATTTTTGAAAAATTGGGATACTCCCAAACAAGGGGGATCTCAATTAGCCCAAATGTCCGCCTAGGAATCAATTCCCAGGCTCACAGACAAAGTCTGATAAATCAGACTGGGTAAGGTTTTCAGTACGTTTCAACTCATAACTTGCAGCATTCTCAATTAGCCCAGATTTCCGCCTAGGAATCAATTCCCAGGCTCAAAGACAAAGTCTGATAAATCAGACTGGGTAAGGCGTGCAGTGCGTTTCAACTCATAACTTGCAGCATTCTCAATTAGCTCAAATGTCCGCCTAGGAATCAATTCCCAGTCTCACAGACAAAGTCTGATAAATCAGACTGGGTAAGGTTTTCAGTACGTTTCAACTCATAACTTGCAGCATTCTCAATTAGCCCAGATTTCCGCCTAGGAATCAATTCCCAGGCTCACAGACAAAGTCTGATAAATCAGACTGGGTAAGGCGTGCAGTGCGTTTTAACGTACTTGGTTTATTAGCCTTGAAATTTATTTCAAGGTGGGAATGTGGGCTAAACGACATTGGTACAAGTTGTTAGTTTCAACCTCACCCTCGCTTTTTACTGTGTAAAAATCTTTTCCTCTCCTTATTAAAGAGAGGAATGTCCGAGAGAACAGGTGAAGTTTTGTATTTTATTTCAGCTTAAACCCTAACCAGGGTTATTAACATCACCAATGTGGCTTACTTGGTTAGCTTTCACTTGAAAACCTTTGCTGTTATCGCGGTTCGTCTGTTTCATAGTTGTTTTTTCTTCATTCTTGCTGACATTAATTTGCTGCGCCAGTGTCCGTACTTCTTGAGCAAATGCAGGCTCAAGGGTCATAAAAGCATCTAAATATCGAGCAACCTCTGGTAATTCAGATTGGGAACCTTGCTCAACAGCTACTATGGCTTTCACTGCTTCCGGATTACCTTGCAGCTTGCGCCGAATTTTATTTTGTAGTTCCTTAATGAGCTTACCCACACCCATTTCTGTAACTTTGCCTACAGCACCTTGAATAATCCCACCAAAGGCAATCTCCGCAATTTTTGCTGCTGTTAATTCTGCTAACATAGGATATTTTTAAGTAAATTTACTATACTTTTACAAAAGCTTAGATTTCAACGTACTGATTTCTACTTACGTATTGTAATAATTATTTTGAATGAAATGTGTCCCAGCACAGTCAACCCCCTAGGGCGTGTTTTCAAACCCAAAATTGGCATAAATTGTAGGTTGGGTTGAGGAACGAAACCCAACATTCTTCGTTCGATTATTGGGTTACTCTGCGAGAAGCCCCTTCGGGTCTACACTTCGTTCTACCCAACCTACACGATAGTTTGAAAACAGTCCCTAGCCCTTACAGGGCGGCTGCGCCAACGGGGGAATTCAAAAGTCAAAAGTGAGCCATTGCGGTGGACGGGTTCCCCGGCATAAAGCAAATGGCGTTGACGCAGTCTCTCCGTTCGGCTTTGCCGTGCCCGGAGGGCTTAGGAGATACCCGCAAGGGTCAAAAGTCAAAAAATCTATCTGTCATCTTTGTTTAGGGAACACCAAAAAATTGGAAAAAATAGAGGTAAAACTGTTCCCTGTTCCCCCACCAAAGGACTTTTTCAGCAAACCCTAGATAGCCATTAGCACCAAAAACGAGCAAAGATGACAAAGTAGAGGTATTATCCGTTTTTGGGTCACAAAAACCCGCATCTTAAATTACTGTCAAAAACTTCCGATTGATATGGCTACTAAATTTCCCCAGGTGCTTGTGTTCGCAACGATTCTTGCCTTAATTTTCTGTTTCCCTCAAATGACCGTAGCAGCACCAGCCATATATAATGCCAACCATACCACAATTATTGCCCAAGGGAGTAAAACATTTTCAGAGACTGACCTAACTCCCCAATTTCGTCAACAAATCCAAGGTGTGCGTCAACGGCGTAATCTGGAAATAAAAAAGGTTTTGAGCGCGTCCCAGCAAACTCAACTGATCAAAAACTTGCGTGGGGGCGATCGCTTACTCCCTGCTTTAGATAAACTACAATTATCATCAGACCAACGGGAAATGATTAAAGCGATCGTCAAAATTAGCGATTTGAAAACCAAGGCTATCTTATCCGGGTATCCTCTTCACTAGTGTTCCACCACATGGTGTGAGCGATCCCCGACTTCTTTAAGAAGTCGGGGATCTGTTAGCATCAGAAGGGACGTACAATTAATCTGTACGTCCCCTTCAAGACAAGAACTATTTACTTACTAAGAATTTGGGATTATTCACACTGCCAAATCTTCACAGCACCATCCTCACCGCCACTTACCAACATATTGCCATCAGGACTAAAGGTAAGAGATTTAACCCCAGATAAATGTCCGGTAAGGGTATTAATCAAGTCTCCGTTGTCCAGATTCCAGAGCTTAATCGTCTTGTCAGCACTACCACTAGCAAGGGTTTTACCATCGGGACTAATCGCTACAGAATAAACCTCATCGTCATGTCCCCGGAGAGTCCAAATTACCTCTTGGGTATTCAAGTTCCATAATTTGATGGTTTCATCCGCACTAGCACTAGCAAGGGTTTTACCATCAGGACTGATAGCTACAGCATTGACTACACATGGATGTGCTTCTAGACAAGCAATTTCCTGGGTAGTTTCAAGACTCCAGAGTTTAATAGTTGTATCGTAACTACCACTGGCGATTACCTTACCATTGGGGCTAAGAGCTACGGAATTTACCCAATCCTCATGCTCCATCTGCGGTAAATTTCCACTGGGAGTAGGAACTAATTTACCCGTACCTACATTCCATACTTGGACAGCTTTACCGCGATCGCCACTAATTAGTATCTTACCATCAGCACTGAAAGTCAGACTATTTACCCCATTAATGTGTCCGGTAAATTGGCGAATTAGTTTACCTGTTTCTAAATCCCATAATTCAATTGTCCCACTCACACGACTGCTGGCAATAATTTTATTATCTGGGCTTATAGTAATGGATTGAAGAATACTGGAAACTGGGGCAAATGTGCGAACTAATTTTCCTGTTTGTAAATTCCAAAGTTTAATAGATAACCTACCCGTAGCCAAAAAATTACCGTTTTTACTAAAGGCAATCGCTGGTGAGTTATGGGTCAAAGTATGGCTACAGCTTAGTTTTACCGTTGCAATCCATGCGGGATTACTATGAGTATATACACTTGGCTCACTAGTCAGATCTAGTACTTCAAAATAAGGTATATTTTCTTGTACAGCAGGCAGCTCAGAAGTTAAAATACCGCTATTGTTAAGTTTTCCATCAATTCTAATTTTCTGCATTCTTCAATCCCATGTTTTAGTAAATTCAGTTTTTGTCTATATGTTTATATTCGCGGTTTTTTTGCAGATGCGCCACTACTTTTCGACATAAATTTGGACATAACTTTTTATTACGAATAGTTATTTCATCCAGCTGATATTTTTCGCTGAATATTTACTGTCTCACAAGTAGATTTTTTTTAATACAAAGTATGACTAAAAACTACATTGAAAAAAAGTCACACAGCTATAGTTGGTAGTATGAAACTACCAACGGACACATTGCAATACTGCTGGGAAGCTTAATCTACCGTTGTCAATTAATACTTAAAATATCAATGCTGACTCACTCAGTAGTTGTAATATATTGGTAACTATTTTTAATTTATGCCTCCCTATTTTTTGGTATATGGGAGTCACTATAGGCAACACTTACGTATACATATTTTCTCTGTTGTAACCATGTTTGGTAACTATGTCACTAGTAATTTTACTGATAAAGCTAGCTGGAAAATAGTTAGGAATAAGGGGTGAGGAGTGTGAAAAATTATTGAATTTTTTCTTTGGGACTATATCTTTGGATATACAAAGCCCTAGTATCGCTGCTTTGGAAGTCATTCAATTTTGGATTTTGGATTTTGGATTGACGAGCGACCCCGCGACGACGACAGTCGCTCTGGGTAGCGCGAGTCGCGACCCCATGTCTAAAGCCCAGAGGCTTGAAATAATGATAGAACCCTTTGTTTTTCTCATACTAAGTTGCATTCAAAGATAGTACCCAGTCATTGCGACGAAGGAAGCAATCTCATTGACTCTAACTGCTACGATAGAACGCAACTTGGTATCAGCCCCTCATGTACGTTTGTACGCAAACAAACATGAAAATACCTCCTTCACTCCCTATTTTCAAGCTAGCCCCCCACGGTCAAATCCCACAACCTGCCTATGAAAATGCTTTGTGACTAACTCCTCAAGGGCGCACGCAATGCGCCCCTACTTCGCGCTGATGAACTATTTTCAAGCTAGTCCCCCAGGGGAAAATCCCACAACCAAGCATGAAAATATCTCAAGTGCGACTCCCACATCCCACGGCTAAAGCCGATGGGTTTTGCGCTAAACCCTATAAAATAGTCGTAATATCCCTGAAAGTAGATTCATCTGCGAGGTATGGTATTTTTTGCAAGCGAAGGAAATTAAAGACAGGCTCAAATTGCTAGTAAGGGAAGCATCCTTAGTAGACTCAGATTTAGCAAAAAGATTAGAGCAAATCAACCGTTGGGTAAAAAATGTTAAGTCTGGTTCCCTAACAGCGAAAAAACTAGTTATATTATTTTTGCTACAAATAATTGAGGATGCAGAAGTTTGGTTAAGATTTAAGTCCTTGTCTTCTCAAGAAGAGCAGCAAGCAGCATTAAATGCCCTAAATCCTGCTTTGAGATACTGGTATGGTGATTTATTCCCTAAGTGGCTCAGGGGAGTTGACCCTAAGTTTTACATTTGGAAACAAAAAATGATGGCAGGGGAATTTATTCAAGAAGATGAAAATTTACTAAAGCTGATTACCAATAACATCAAAAACCGTGGCGGTTATGTTGTACGGCGCTACATTGTCGATTTATCAATGACAACTGATATAATTGTGAGTAAAGGTAATGAAAAGCCCCTATGCATTCAAATTACTAGCCTGGCCGATGAATATTATCAACACAAGTTTGATAACTGGGAGAATGTTTTACGCTTTTGGGAAATAGAGAGAGGATTATTTGTAAGTTTCGACCCCAGTAGCCATGATTTCGTAAATAAGATAGTTAACGTCGCTTTATATAATAGCGATCGCCTGAAAATAGGTACTTATTTAAAATTTGATTTGTAGTTGTTGATTTATGGACGCACAAATTTAGTTTAGTAATTATGATTCAAGAAGTATCAACTGATTGTCAACAACGACTAGAACAATTTTTCCGGGCTGTAGAAGCGGCACAACAATTGCAGGATAATATACTCAATCATGGACTTTTAGCGGCTGATTTCTATTGTGAAGATGTAGATAGTAATTGGCTGGAGGTGTGGGATGATGAAGAGCAAGAGCCGACAATTATTGCATCTTTGACTAAATTTTTGTCCAGTAATGATGTAGCAGTTATACAATTGAGAGAATTATCCTTCGATAAGTCCTTAAAAGATATTGCTCTGGAATTGGAAAAATGTTTGAGCTTGCCAATGGAAGAGGATAAAATTTTTGCCGTGAAGACCTTTTTAGTCGATCATTTAAGTTGTAGCACAAACAACCATAAATTCAGTCATAAAATTAATTTACTAGAGTTGGCAGAAAACTTGGTTAAGAAAGCGATCGCTATTTTAGGTAAATAATACCAATTCCAATCATGTTGGCGACACATAGATGATTCGTCAGGGCACGGCATCCAGAATTTTTGGTGTATAAAATTATCTTACTGGTGCCGTGCCCCTACCCATCTGCCCTATTCTTTTTTCAAAATGGGATAAGAAGCTTGAACGGTATGTTCTGTTGATTTCCCTTTTACCAATCTAGTTTGTGTATTGTTGGAAAAATTTTCCCGGCATGATAGAGAAAGAGTTGGAATCGAATAATTCTTAACTCTTAACTCTCCAAAGGGTTGTCTCTAATTAATTTGCAATTTCCGCCATTTCAATTACTCTTCCTTCATAGTCTTTGACTAAAAAGTTCAATGGCTTTTTGCTGCGAATCTTAAATTTCAAACCTCTGACTTCTACCCGCATTAAAATCAATTCTAAACAATCGCGATCGAAACAGACATGGCGTTGGTTATTTCTATTCCCCAAACTAGCACCAGTAATGATATGTAGTTGGGTATTTTTCTTTAACTGATACCAAAGTCCCTCACTCGCATTTGACATACCACCGCGAGAAAAGCTAGGACTACTTCCCAGGTACAATGGGTCTACTCCCGTAGCACCTATGGTCTGCTCGTAATTGTAATAGTAGTGCAAAGGCACTTCGGCTGCGGGCAAATCCAACATCCCTTCGTACAACTGACGGGCAATTTCCAAATCTGACACCATAACCGTGTATACTTTTGGCGCACTGGTGAGAAACATCCACATTGCACCTGCATATGCTGCTAACAGCATCACCATAATGCCTTGGGTAGAGAATAAGCTATCCAATGGCAGAAAAGGCAAAAAAGAGCCTATAGTGAAAGGCTGGAGCAGGAATGGTGTCAAACTAGCTGCTATAACCATGAACAAACAATAATTTTTATAAGGGAGAGCAATTGAGTATTTGTTTGGATGAAAATAGGACTTATGCACTCGTTACGAGAAGTCAGGTGTTTGGGATTGCTTCCTTGGGTTGCAATTACCCTACTCACGTTGTCGGTAGGTAAGTCCTGAAAAAATGAAATTGGGTCTATGTTCTAGTGTAACAAGAACCAAATTATCCAAGTGTTAACTCCAAACAGACTAACACTAAGATATGATTTCGATTAATTTATCAGTAAACAGTGGTATCCTAACCGGATTTTCACCCAAGCAGCTGACAAGAAGTTACTTAAACCCAAGTAATATACCGAAAGGTAGAAGGTTGTATGATTTATATTCCCTGATTTGGGCCGCCATCACTGATAACTCTTAACTTTATATTCTTATAAGAAATTGTAGCAACCCAAGCTGATTTTGAACTGTGCAGATTCCTCATTTTCCTGAAGCTAATCACCCATTAGTTAAGTCGCTTTTTCATCACAGCGATCGCGAACTGGTATCCTTGTTTCAGCGTCATCCGGATGCTGGTAAGTATTTTACGGCGATTTTTTGCCGTTATAGCCCCATAGTTTACACTTTAATTCAACATTCAGCGAGATCGCCCGTGCAAGCGGATTATTTGTTTGCTCTCACTTGGAAGCACATCTATTACGAACTGGGAGGACTCGATTTAGGTCAAAATCAAGGGGATGGTGAGGGAATTACTCTACAGAATTGGCTGATTAATATGACGGCTTACTGTATCAATGAAATGGAACTACCTCCCACAGAGCAAATTAATTATTCTCTGAAATCCACCTCCCCGCCATTGTGGTGTTATATAGAGCAGGCACTAGAACAACTACCGCCCATGCTGAGATTGATAGTCTTAATGGCTCAAACCTTCCACTGGAGTGAAACTCGAATTGCTGCTTACCTACAAGCAGAAGGAGAAGCGATCGCCCCCAACGAAGTAGCCATTTTTCTCCAGGAAGGCTATCGTATGCTAGAGGATAAATTACCGGCAGACCTACGCTCTATCTATTTAGGGGAACAATTAGCTCTGCCACCAACTCAGTAGAAATACTATTTATCTTCCAGCATAAACAATATATTTAATACACTGATTGTTTTTATACTGAAATCCGCCATGTCACGGCATAGTTTTATGAAGCGACAGCATTTATCACCAGGGAATTCAATTTTTCAAGTAGGCAACCGCGCCTTACGGCAAATAGATAAATTTACTTTTCGGACTTTTTGTCTGCTAATTTTTACAGTTTCTTTTACCCCCACCATTGCCACTGCTGTTGACATTACAGAACAGTTCCATCGTCCTATAAATAAATCGTCCCTGCGTTCTGCGAGAAATGAGGCGGATACTTTGATTGGGATTGGGAATCGACAGTATAGTGCTGGGAATGCCAATAAAGCGATCGCATCTTGGTCCCAGGCATTGGAAATTTACCATGCCATTGGCGATATTAATGCCCAGGGAATAGCTTATGAATCTTTGGGTAAGGGTTATTTACGTCTGGGAAGATATAAGGAGGCAGAAACTGCTATCCGCCGTCAATTAGCCATAGCCAGGGATGTAAATGATTTCCAAAGTCAGATTTTTGGACTAAACAACATTGGCACCATATTGCTCAGACAAGGTAACTCTGTTGCTGCTGCTCCTACCTTTAAAGAGGCGCTAACCATTGCCAAAAACCTGAAAGATATTGAAGGGCAAGGACTTTCTTTAAGTAACTTGGGCTTGGCAATGGCAAGGATGGGGAACCATAACCAAGCAATTAAAATTTATGAAAATGCTTTAAATTACCGCCGTCAAAGCCGGGATGCTATTGGAGAGGCAAATACCCTGAATAATTTGGGTGATGTGTATCTGAGAGTGGGGGATTATCAACAGACAATTGGTACTTATGGCTCGGCACTACGAATAGCTCAGGCCACCCGCAGCAGTAATAATGAATTAAGAGCAATTGATGGGTTGGTTAAGGCTCATAGTTCCGTAGGACGCTATCAACGCGCCTTTGACTTGTTAGAAAAGCGATTGGCTTTGGCGAAAAAGTTACGGAACTTGCCCGAAGAGTTAAACTCTTTTGCATCTTATGCTCAACTGTATGAGCAACTAGGTAAGTTCAACACAGCGCGTAATTTTTACCAACGGGCAATTACCATTGCTAAAACCATACAAGATAGCAGAAAGGAACTTTCATTATTAGATCGATTGACTCAAATTAGTTATCGGTAATGGGTTTATAGCAGAAGGCAGTGCCGATGAAAATTTTTTTCATCACCATCTACGAAAAACCTCACCCTCGCTTTTTGCTATGCAAAAATCTTTCCCTCTCCTTATTAAGGAGAGGGATAGGGATGTCCGCTCTTGTCAGGATGATAAAAATATCTCAAGCGCTGCTCCCACACCTAAGCTGTCAACGTCAATTATCAACTATCAACTATCAACCATTTTCAAGACAGTCCCCCATGGGAAAATCCCACAAACAAGCATGAAAAAGGGTTCTTTTCCCCACACCCCACAACCTATTTTCTAGCTAGATGTCTAATTAATGTTGGTTAACTTCCCAATTCTCTATATCTCCGTTGAATTTCCTCAATATTAAACACCGCTGAAAAATTCAACCCTTGGGATTGATAAAATTCAGCACCTCCTTGCTGTCGATCTATCAGTGAAATTACATAGCTAACAGCATAACCCGCATCCCTTAATCTAGCAACAGCCTTCATGGCAGATTGCCCAGTAGTCACCACATCTTCCAACACTACTATTTTTGCTCCTGCTGGCAAACTGGGGCCTTCAATATAAGCCTTAGTACCGTGCCCCTTGGCTTCTTTGCGAATAATCAAAGCTGGGATGGGTCGATTTTCCAAGGCTGAAACTACGCTCACAGCACTGACAATGGGATCTGCCCCCAGGGTTAACCCAGCTACTGCTTGGGTATCTGTAGGTAATAAAGATAACAAAAGACGACCAATTGCTAAAGCTCCTTGGGGATGTAGAGTTACCTGTTTCCCATTAATGTAATAGGAACTACGCTGCCCAGACGAAAGGACAAAATCACCCTCTTGATATGCTAATTGACAAAATAAGTCTAGTAGTTTGTGCCGCAAAGTATTCAAGTCACCGGTAGTTGACCACAAGTTTTGCTGGATAGACTCTTCAGCTTTATTACTCATCACAAAAGATTAAAAGTTGTGTTAAACCAAGGGTTGAACTATTAAGAGTTCTGCAATTAAGCATAGGTTAAGATTTGCACAAACATAGAGGAATCATAAAAATGAGTTTAAATTTCCCAGCCATAGGTGGCTTATTTATATTAATGGCTGCTACCGTCGGTTTTCCATCCGTCGCAGTAGCAGATACAGAAACGGAAACATATAATTATCAAACGCCAAACGAAGTATTTGAAAGAGCATTTTTTAAGAACGACCCCAATTTCTATCGTAATAACACTTTCAAACGTGAATTAGACTGGATGTTTGGAGTTGGTTTACTAAAAAATTCTTTCCCTGAAAATGAAATTGCCAGAGATGCCGAATTGGTAAACATTGTTTACCGCGATGTGCTTCAACAACAAGTAGGCAACGATCCCTACATTCGTACCCGCGATTTACCTAATCCCTATGGTAGTTCGGTAATGATGTCTCCCCGTATGAATTCAGAAAAATTGCAGGTGGGGACCGAATTCCGTTTTGATAACTCACCAACTCCTTGAAGAAGGTTTGAGCGGTTTGAGCGGGGTTTTGAGATGGGGACCCTGACCCCAACTTAAAACGGACAACCGCTTTCATCAAATCCGGAAAAATCTGCCAGCCTCATCAGCAGTTTATTGGTTTAGCGGCATATATCTTGGCGGAAAAATCGCCCTTTACCAGAAATTACCAGGTTTGATGTGTGGTACACTGGGGC
>JASJDS010000279.1 GCA_030065055.1 Calothrix sp. MO_192.B10 | reverse complement strand
GGCAGGAATTACACCTGCATGGGAATCCAAGTTGTCAAGGTTCAGTTCTAACCGATACGAAGGGTTAGTTTCCTTGCTCCTAGTTCGTTTCAGGCTGTTAAACCTTCCACTTTATAGGAAACGAATCGCACAAAACCATATTTGTTAGTTCCGCACATTTGGCGGGTTCCCCATCCATTGCATTTAATTCGCAATGGTTGCTGAGTTAATAGATTCAGTTTTTCAACCTTGCCAACACAAGCCGCGTCAATCCAATGCTGTTTTGGCAACTCAAGTCTGGTTCGGTTGTATTTGGTTTGTCCACCCGTCCCCGTTGTGGTGGGTAGGATGTTTCTTAAAGTACGGAACAATGCCCAACGGGTTGAATTTACTGCGGCTGTATCTTTTAATGGGGTCAAGGCTCTCCGCTTTATTTTCTCCAGCCTAGATGCATCTTTTTTGAGAAACTCATCTATTGATTTGGTTCCTTTTTTGGTGTTGCATCGCTCACATGACAAAGTTAAATTACTGACTCGGTTGCTGCCACCTTTAGCACGAGGGTGAATATGCTCAATTTGGAGCGGTACACCAACCTTCTCGCAGTAAGCACATTTGCGTCCCCACTTCTCCAAAAGGTACTCTCGCACTTCATAGCCTGCTAATTCACCCTGCTGATACTCAACACCGCCAATCTCTGGATTTTGCATCTTCTGAGTATCAAACTTAACCAATTCCATCGCTGTTTGAGTGATTGGGGCATAACGATAAAGCCGTTTTACCCATGTTTCAATCGTCAAAACGCGATGCATTAACGATGGAGCCAACCAACCTTCTTTCCTTTTGCGGTTATTGAAACGTGGTTGGCGATACCGAGTTTTGCGATTGCGACGGCTGCGACGCAGTGAACCTCTTGACTCCAAAGAGTCTTTGATTTGCCAACCTCGCTGTTCCAATTCAGCCACCCAGATGACGTTTTCTCCATCTAGAATTGCAATTCCAGTAATTTTGCTACCAGGGTCAAGCTTGATAGTTAATGGCTTTAGCACAGGATTTGGAACCGCGTGTTTCAAGATTATGGTAAACGGATACATCCTGAATACCGCCGCTTTTCTCTTGGTTAATAACTCTCTTGCTCGTTTTGGGGTAACGGGGTTAAGCGGCTGTTTATTGGTATCAATGACAAAAACGTAATTTTGCATTTCTGCGACTTCTAAGAGTAATGTGTGCTTCGACATTGTTTAAGGTCGGTACTTTCCGAACAACACTGGTTTATTCTCCATAAGCCTGTTTAATTGCTCGGTTCCAGGGTTCAGAACTAGCAAGCATTCTGAAGTGGGTCTTTAACTCTTGCCTTAAACGAGTAGTCTGGTCAGGTGGAGTATCCTGCAAGCCCCTAGCTTCTAGCTATGGGGTTTGTGCTCAACTAGAGAACCCTGACTCTTTCATCAAAATTTCTCCAGCATGGACATGAAGAATTTGGGAAGAATGTAGCCATTGGGAATCAAAAGCACCTAAATGAGTGGTGGTAATGAGAGTTTGAAAACGATCTTGAATTGTATCAAGTAATTGATTTTGTCGAGATAAATCTAGTTCGGCTAACACATCATCTAATAATAATAGTGGGGGTTCGCCCACCACCTCTTCAATAAGTTGTAATTCAGCTAACTTGAGGGCTAATACCAAGGTTCGTTGTTGGCCCTGGGAACCGTATTGACGGGCAGGAGTTTGATTAATAGCCAATTCTACTTCGTCACGGTGGGGGCCTACAAGGGTTGTACCCCGGTGTAATTCCGCAATTTCGCGTTGCTGTATTTTGTCTAAGAAGGCTTTTTGAACTGTTTCTAGGGAGTTTTCTGCTAAGGGAACATGGGAGGCATAGTTAATTTGTAACTCTTCGGTACTATTACTAATATTAGAATGCCAAGCGGCGGCAATGGGAGCTAATCTTTGTATAGCTCGCTCTCTCCTTCTAATTACCCTGGTGCCAGCAGCAACTAGTTGGGCATTCCAAATTGCTAATTCTTCTGATTTTCCTAATTGAGGAGAAGTGGCTATCCCCTCTACATTTGGTGATTGCTGACGGGTTTTCAAATAGGCATTGCGTTGACGTAGTATTTTGTTATATTGCTGCAAAATATAGGCATAAACTGGTTCCAATTGAACTAAGAGGGTATCTAGCCAGTGACGACGACCATCAGGACTACCTCTGACTAAGTCTAAATCCAGACTAGAAAATTGTACGGCATTGAGAACCCCAAGAAAATCCATTTGGCGACGGAGGTTTTCTCCATTTAAGTTTACCGTGCGACGACCTTGGCGGCGTAAAGTTAGGCTGAGGTCACTGATACCAGTTTGGCGTTCTAGGGTGGCGTTAATTTGAGCGATCGCAGCTCCATCTTGAATTAAATCACGATCGCGTGCCATTCTATGCGATCGTAATGTCGCCAGCAGTTCCACTGCTTCCAACAAGTTGGACTTCCCCTGGGCATTATTCCCCACCAAAATGGTTTTGGGAGCAGTAAACTCAACCTGCTGTTGTTTGTAATTGCGAAAGTTTTTTAAATGCAAGGTTTTGAGATACATGGGGGAAGAGGAGGGAAGGAGGGAAGGAGTGATGGAGTGATGGAGGGAAGGAGTGTAGACGCGGTAGCGGCTTCTCGCAGAGTAGGAGTAGGGGCGGGGTTTCCCCGCCCGCAGTGATGGAGTGATGGAGGAATGCATTAAATCCCAACCGTCAACTGTCAACCGTCAACTGTCAACTAACAACTAACAACCATCAACCACCAACTAACAACTAACAACTAACAACCACCAACTAAACACTCGTCTTGCCCATAAAACGTAAAAATAGTTTCTCTAATTCAATCCAGACAAACATCAAAGCACTGAAACCCAAACAAACTGCTAGTTCTTGCATACTAAGTTCATCAGTGCCAAAAAAATTACGTAGCGGTGGTACATAAACTAACATTAACTGCAACATAGTTGTCAAAACCACCGCTCCCAATACAAATAGATTGGAGAAGGGATTCATTTCAATGGTTAATCGGGTATTGGAACGAATAGCGATCGCATGACCCATTTGGGCAATACACAAGGCTGTAAATACCATGGTTTTCCATCGCTCTGGATTGAGTCCTTCTATATTTGTTCCGTGGGTATGGCCATAAGCCCACTTCATCAAAATAATGGTAGTAATGGCAAAAATAATGCCAATACGAATCATATAGGAACCTAGCCCCCGAGCAAAAATACTTTCCCTAGGGGTGAAGGGGGGACGCTTCATCACATCCGGCTCTGGGGGTTCTACTGCTAGTGCTAAAGCTGGTAAACCATCGGTAACTAAATTCATCCACAGAATTTGCAGGGGAGTCAGGGGCACATCTGCTAAACCGAGAATGGGGGCAGAAGCAATGGTTAAAACCTCACCGATATTACTACCGAGAATATACTTAATAAATCGACGAATATTTGTATAAACTACCCTACCTTCCTTGGTGGCAGCGACAATGGAAGCAAAGTTATCATCCAGCAATACCATGTCACTAGCTTCCTTGCTCACATCGGTGCCTGTGATGCCCATAGCGATGCCAATGTCAGCTTGTTTGAGGGCGGGGGCATCATTAACCCCATCGCCGGTCATTGCCACAAATCTGCCCCGGCGTTGCAGTGCTTGGACTATTCGCAGTTTATGTTCTGGGGAAACTCTGGCATAAATACTAACTAAGTCTACATTTTCCTCTATTTCCCGATCGCTCATTCTTTGTAAATCTTGACCAGTAAAAGCCCGTTCTCCTGGTCCGGCAATGCCCAATTCTGTGGCGATGGCTCTGGCGGTTAATTGGTGGTCTCCGGTAATCATAATCGGTCTAATGCCTGCTTCTCGGCATTCTTGTACCGCCGCTTTTACTTCCGGACGGGGTGCATCTAACATGCCTGCGAGTCCCAACCAAACTAATTCTTGTTCCGATGATTCGCTGGTGCCTTCTGGGGGAATTTCCATCAAAGGCTTGTAGGCAAAACCAAGGACTCGCAACCCCTTACTAGCCATGCGATCATTCTCTGCCAAAATTGAGGAGCGTTGCTCTTCATCCAAGGAAGTTAAACTATTACCTGTATAAATCTGGGAACAACGGGCTAAAGTTAATTCTGGTGAACCCTTGACGAACATCAAGTAACTTTCTGATGTCACCAAACCCCGCAATAGGGGATCCACATCCCCCACAGGGGAAATTCCCGTTTCTACCTGCTCTACCTGACAAATCACGCTCATGCGCTTGCGTTCGGAGGTAAAGGGAAATTCTCCCACCCTAGGCAACTTACTACTCCATTGGTCTTGCTCAATGCCTGCTTTTGCTGCCAAAGTAACTAAAGCCCCTTCCGTGGGGTCGCCCAAAATCACCCATTCTCCCCCCTGTTGTTGCAAAATCGCATCATTACAAACTGTAGAAGCCACCAACATGGGGGAAATTTCTGGGTAGTCTTCGAGGACTACACTGCTATCATGCAACCAAAATTCGCCGTTGGGTTTATAACCTTCTCCGGTGATGTGGAAAGATTTGTGGTTAGCATATACCGACTGTACTACCATTTTATTCTGGGTCAAAGTACCCGTTTTATCGGAACAAATAGTAGTCACAGAACCCAAGGTTTCCACCGCTGGTAACTTGCGAATCAAAGCATGGCGACGTACCATCCTTTGGGTTCCCAAAGCCAAAGTCACGGTAATCACAGCCGGTAAACCTTCCGGAACCACAGCCACCGCCATACTCAGGGAAACTTCCAGTAGCTGTTGTACCTGACTAAAGCCTCCGGTGCGGATGATACCACCGACAACCACAAAGGCGACTAAAATCAAAGAACCAGTTACTAACACATTGCCCAACTGAGTCATCCGTTGCTGCAAGGGAGTAGGCTCTGTCTCCACGGATTGCAGCATGGCAGCAATTTTACCTAGCTCAGTTTGCATCCCCGTATTTGTAACTAGAACCTTTGCCCTACCTTGGACAACCTCAGTTCCTTGAAATACCAAATTAATCCGATCGCCAAGGGATGTATCTTCAGATAATGTGACCTCTGCTCGCTTAGTTACGGCTTCTGCTTCCCCCGTCAGGGCTGATTCTCGCACCTGAAGATTAGATTCGGACAACAAACGCCCGTCGGCTGCAATTTGTCCCCCTGCTTCCAACAACATCACATCCCCAGGAACCAGTTCTTTACCAACCACCTCAATGGGTTTCCCATCGCGAATCACCCGTACATTGGGAGCAGCAAGCTTCTTCAGGGCTGCCAGGGCTTTTTCTGCTCGGGACTCTTGCACATAGCCAAGGACACCATTAAGAACTACAATTGCCAGAATGGCGATCGTATCTTTAAATGGCACTTCACCGGAGGGTTTTCCAGATTGCAAAGCTATCAGATCAAGTATCCCAGATACAATGGCTACAGCAATCAGCATCAACAACATTACATTCTTGAACTGGTCCCACAGAATTTCCCAAGGGCTGCGTAAAGCTCCCTCCTCCAGTTCATTGGAGCCATATTTTTGTAAACGTTGTTGTACCTCCTGGGATGTTAAGCCATCGTCTGCGTCACTAGATAGCAGTTCTAAGGATTTTTCAACTTCTAAACCATGCCAAACAGGGGCTACATCAGGCAGAGAATTAGCAGACATCTTGTACGATTACAGGAAATGGTTACAAACATCGATCATAATTTAGGGATGGCTGGAAAACCATCAAATAAAGTTACATTAGGACTGTCACGGGACTGGGTCATGTCAGTATTTTTTCTGAAATATTGTAGTTTTTTATTTAGTTTGCCTATGTATCATTACCATAATTCAAGTCAATGAAAATACAATTCACTGGAATTGTTAGATCGTACAAGTCTGGGTTATGGTTACACAGATACCAACCAAAATAAATTCCAGGCGTGCTGAACCGTTGGGGAAATTAGTTTAATATGAGTTTCGCGCTCTCCAGTTTGACCGTTAGCCAGATGTTTGGGCAAAGGACAATTAGACCACTTGGCGCCGCCGCTCTCGGTGGCATCACTTTTATTCAAGATACTCTCATCGCCGTTGACACCATCAAGGGTCATCTTTTACAAATCGATCCACTGACCGATAACACCAAAGTAATCAATCCCCACCAAGTGAGGGAATTTATTGATGTTACTGGTGTAGCAGTGTGGAAAGATACCCTGTGGATTACTAGGGACCATAGTGTTTACTTATGTAATCTAAATTCCTTAGGTTTAGAACATTTCGTTACCTTGCCTTATCCAGCAAATGGGATTGCAGTTTGGGAATCAACAATTTATGTCAGTTGCCAAAAACTGGGAGACATTCTCATTTTCGATCGCAATACCCGCTCAGAGATCACCAGATTTTTTGCTCCTGGTGTGGGGGTAGAAAATTTGGCCCTCACCAAAGAAACCCTATGGGTGTGCGATGACGTGGAACAGTCTGTATACTGCCTTGACAGAGCCACAGGGGAAATACAATTTAGTGTGTTGACACCCTTTGATTCTCCCTCAGGTATTGCTGTTCACACCAATCCTAACACCGGCAAGGAAAATCTGTATGTGGCATATGCCGGGGAAGAACCCTACATTCGGGATAATCCCAACGCTGACCCTAGCCACGAACTTACATACCGCGATCGCACTTTCATCCACCCCCTGTATTATGATTATGATCCAGAAAAACGCTATGCCCTCTCCAATGGTTATCTAGTGGAAATGTCCTATGCCGAGGAAATTGCTCCTTTGGATGAGGTATTTTTACCAAATATAGAATGGCGTATTGCCCTACCTTCAGAAACCAACCGGCAAAAGGTTAGATCAGTTGAACCAATAGGTCTACCATTCACAGAAGAAATTATCGATGGGCAACGAGTAGCAGTTTTCAAATTTGATAACCTGTCCCCAGGAGAGAGACACTTATTTGGTTGGAAAGCTGTTTTGGAAGTGAGAGGTATGAAATATCGCCTCACTCCCAGAGACGTGGAAAGCACACCCCCACTACCATCTGAATTTCAAAGCCGCTACCTGGTAGATGATGATGACTTGTCAATGGACACCTCCATTGTTCGCGATGCGGCCCAAGAAGCCGTTGGTACAGAAACCAATTGGCTGCGGAAAATGTATAGCATCCGTAATTATGTCTATGATAAATTATCATATGGTATTAAACCTCACATTGACACCCCGGATATAGTTTTAGATCGTGGTGTGGGTTCCTGTGGGGAATATGTGGGTGTATTATTGGCCCTGTGTCGCTTAAATGGCATTGCTTGTAGGACAGTAGGACGCTATAAATGCCCTGCAAATGGGGAACAAAAGGGAGTTCCTTTGCAACCAGATTTCAACCATGTATGGCTGGAATTTTATATTCCTGGTGTGGGTTGGTTGCCAATGGAATCCAATCCAGATGATTTGGGTGGTTATGGGCCCCATCCCACCAGATTTTTTATGGGATTAGCATGGTATCACATTGAAATTGGTAAGGGTATCTCCTTTGAAACCTTAACCAGTAAGGGTCAGCGCCTGACAAAAGAAGATGTCTCCATTGGAGATTTAGCCATTAATCACATTCGATTCACCATTCTGGAAGAATTACCACCCTTTGAAGAATAGGGGCTGATTGTAGTGCGGGCATCTTGCCCGCATCAGAGGGTGAGCGAAAAAGGTGTGGGGAGTGTGGGAGGAGTAGAGGAGTAGGTTGGGTTGAGGGACGAAACCCAACAACTTGCACTCCTATGGGATAATCAGGAGGCTGAGCCTCCCTTCCCCTAGTTACCAGGCTCAGCCTGGTAACCAGAACATAGAGCCTCTGGCTCTGATTGAAACTGGTGCAAGTTATCAGTTCTACCCAACCTACATTTAATTATAAGTATTTAACCGGACATGGTATGAAATCCCACGCAAAATTTCGTTTACCCCGCATCAGATATCAAGGGAGCTTTCCGGCTCCCACTACGTAATATTTTTAAACAATTGGGATGCTCTCCAGTTACAAAAAACTTAGGAATAGAATCAGGTGATATATTGCAGGAAATGAAAGAGAGAATTTTTGCAGTCTAATAATAGATAGAAAGGGGATAAAAATGAATCAAGCCATTAGAAAAAGGACGGTTGTTAAACCAGGTGGAGTCATCAATATTCAGTCATTAGAATTACCTGTTGGTACTGAGGTTGATGTGATTGTAATTGTGGAGACAGCAGCGAAAAAGAAACAACCTTTGCGTAGTATTATTGGTAGTGGTAAAGGTTGTTTTGCTACGCCACAGGAAGCGGATGATTTTATTAGTAGGGAGAGGGATACTTGGTCGTTGTAAATGCTATTCAGGGGGAAAGAGTTTATTTAGATACGAATATTTTTATATATGCAATAGAAGGTTATCCTGATTTTGTTGATGAATTAAGTCAGCTTTTTGATAATATCGATGCTGGCAATTTTAGAGCTTTTACTAGCGAATTGACTTTAGCTGAGGTGTTAGTTAGACCTTTGATAGATGGAAATCTAGAAATACAGGCAGCATATCAACAAGCTTTGCAAAGTTCAGAAGTTCTGGAAGTTGTTGTGGTAAGTCGGGATGTGTTAATTGAAGCAGCAAGATTACGAGCTATTGCTAATCTGAGGTTACCAGATGCAATTCATGGTGCTACTGCTATTTTGACTGGTTGTGAAACTTTTTTAACTAATGATAGACGCTTGGCTGCTTTGCCTGGTATTGAAGTAGTTGTGCTGTTTGATGTGATGGATAATTAAGAATGACTAGGAATCCGGTTTGATTTTTGAATAATATCTCAATTATCTGGAGGTAAAGACAATGGAACTCAAGTCTGTGGCAATGGAAATTCCTGAAGAGAGTAACATTATTATTGGTCAAACCCACTTTATTAAAACAGTTGAAGATTTATACGAAATCATGGTGAGTACATCACCCCAGGTAAAATTTGGTCTTGCTTTCTGTGAAGCTTCAGGAGCTTGTTTGATTAGAGTGGCAGGTAATGAACCTAATCTGGAAGCAATTGCAACTAAAAACGCCCAAAATTTAGGCGCTGGACATAGTTTTGTCATTCTTTTAAAACAGGCATATCCCATCAACTTTTTAAATGCCATTAAGCAATGTCCAGAAGTTTGTAACATCTACTGCGCTACAGCTAATCCAGTACAGGTGATTGTGGCAGAAACCGAGCAGGGAAGGGGTATTTTAGGGGTAGTAGATGGATTTTCACCCCAAGGCGTAGAAGGTGAAGCAGATGTGAAAGCCAGGAAAGAGCTGTTACGGAAATTTGGTTATAAGTTGTAATTTTTACTCAGCTAGCTGCCAGTTCGCCTTGCTCGTTTCTGTTAATTATGGTCTGCTGAATAACTTTAAAACTCTTCAGGACTTACGCAATTTTCACAATAGGTGCTTGGTGCGTGAGGTTACAAGCCTGATGACTAAGTAACTGGGTCAAATTAAATATAAAACCTCACCCCGCCTGACGGCACCCCTCTCCTTAATAAGGAGAGGGGCTGGGGGTGAGGTAAGCGTCTTACATTTAATTACGCCTACCTACTTACGTTCAGATATTCTCACGCTGTGCAACATTTAACCTGTGCAAACCTGCGTATTCGCAGGCAACACCTGTATAGCATCAGATGAAAATCTAATGGTTGTTGCCGACAAAGCTTTGCTGT
>JASJDS010000278.1 GCA_030065055.1 Calothrix sp. MO_192.B10 | reverse complement strand
CTCCAAAAAAGTTTACAGCGCTTTGTTATACAGCAAAGCTTTGTCGGCAACAACCATTAGATTTTCATCTGATGCTATACAGGTGTTGCCTGCGAATACGCAGGTTTGCACAGGTTAAATGTTGCACTTACTAATCTCAAGAGTAAAAAGTAATATTAGTCCCCCATTCCCTATCCCCTACCCCGTTGGCGCAGCCGCCCGTTCAAGGGCTAGGGTCTGTTTTCTTGACTCGTCGTCACGGTTGATATCACCAAACCCAGTGCTGTCGCTTAACCCAACCTTGTATCTTAGAAACAGTGTTAGCGCAGCACAAGAGTGCAGGAGGCTAACTGAAACGACAAACTGGCTACTATTTACTCTGCCATTTTTCCATCGCTGCTTGGGCTTTATTGTAAGCAGCTGTACCTTCTGGTACTAAAGCAGCAGTTTGTATCGCATCTTTGAATTTACCTCGATTAGCGCGTTTTTGAGCGATCGCGAAAATTTTTTCACTCCATTTATCGATAGATTTTTTGGCTGCATCGAAGCCTGGTTCCCCTGGGGATACTTTCTGTGCCACTGCGATGGCCCTATTATAAGTAGATGCTTGTCCTCTTTTAATTAGGGCATTGGCGGCATCTAAAAGTGTTTTATTGGTAAAATACTGTTTGCCCTCAAACTGCCATCTCTTAATTGCTGCTTGTGATTTGGGATACAGGGGACCATTTTTAGTGAGTAACTTAGCCGCAGCAATAGCACTACTATATTTTCCCCGTTTAGCACGACCCTCTGCCAAGTCAAAAATCATCCGGCTCCAAATGAGGATATTTTCCTGAGCTTGTTGGTACAGGGGTTCCCCAGGTTTAATTTTACGAGCAGTAGCGATCGCTTTACTCAAATCGCTGGCCTGGGTTTTATTCAAGGACATTTTTGCCAAATCTAGCAGGGCTTGGTTTTCCTGTTTTGCCTTGGAAGTAGGAGTTCGCTGTGGCGGAGGTGGGGTAGTTGGGAATGCAGAAGGGTTGGCACGAGCCAGGGTGGGTAGAGTTTTCACATCTGCCCGTCTTTGATTAGGATTAATATCCGTACTATTATTCTGCTGGGTTTGGTCAAGAGTGGTTTGAAAACCTGCCTGATTGCGGATGACAACCACCACAATTAAACCGAGTAGGAGGAATGTACTTGCCCCCCACAACAATAATTGCTTGGTAATTGGGATTTTATTCTCTGCTTGGGGTTGCTGTGGAGATTGAATTTCTGGAAGATTACCAGAAATTTGTCCTACTTCAGGAAGTTGGGGTAGTGGTGGTGGAGATACAGGAGAAACTGCTTTTTCGGCAGGTTGTTCAGTATTAATACTAGAATTAGATTGCCAATTAGTATAATTGTTTAAGTAATTCGGCTGTAATCTTGGTGCGGCTTTGGCAGTAGAAAAGATATCTTCAGACAACTCTTCTGGTTGAATTAGACTATTATTTTCGGAGTTGGTAGTGACATCCGTGATTGTCGATGTGCCTGTAATGCCTGGGTTTCCAGGGGTAATAATAGTAACTGGATTTTGTGTTGGTCGCCAATAATGATGACAAAGTTCTGGAGTCCGCACGCTGAGATAATTTTCTAGATTGGTTAAATCTTTGCCATTACCAGAACGCAGTGCCTCAATCAGAGCCGCAGTGAAAAATCCGTGACCGAGTTCCCGGCTTTCGTGGGAAAATTGCTCTGGTTGGCAAGAAATAATGGTGGAAACTTGTAACTCTTGGGCAAGTTCTATGGTTTCTTGTCCTACGGGGTTATTACCTTGGCTGGCAAAAGCTCTGTTAAAATCAAACAATGCCAGGGCATTAACTTCAGTAATTTGGATTACTTGCAATAGGCTTTGTACATCAATCCCAGTCTCCTCAACATGTTCGGGATTGCCACCAATGGGCATTAAGTAATCTTGTCCCTGATGATTTACCCCATAACCGCTGAAGAAAAACCAGAGTTTATCTTGGGGTTGCCAACAAGCTGCTGCGAAGTCTTCCACCAATCGCAGAATATTGTCCTTACTTGGATAGGTGGATCTGTCTCCAAATGGTGCTGAAGTATCCGTCATTAACAGACATTTTTCCGGTAGAAAACCACCTTCGGTGACTAAATAATCCCTGAGCGCCTCAGCATCCGCTTGGGCACAACCTAGGGGCTGAAAAAATTGATACTGATTAATGCCAATAGCGATCGCCCAATTATTTGCCATGGCGCGGTTCTTAAATGATGGTGTGCTGAACTGAGACTGTAGTTGGCTTGGCGATGGAAACAAGGCTAACCTAGTTGTTTTCTAGTCTAGGGAATTATAATTAAATCTCCAGACTAAATGTATTTTTTATAACCTTGATTGTCAAAGAAAATACTTTCATTAAATTTCAACTTACCAATTTCAATTTAGGAGTTAACAGGTAATGAGTAGGAAAGATATTTGCCAACCATTAACTATTATTCCCTTTCCAGTGGGGAGGGTAGGGAAAAGTCTCATTCCATTTATGCCATCAATTGTAAACCCAATCCGGAGAGGTTTAGGCTTATTTTTGTTGGCTTTTGCTGTGCCCATGTGGTTCACCGTAGAAGCGATCGCTCCCCAGGTGGTACAAGCTTACACCACCAGAGTTGACCTATCTCTGGATCGTCTACCCTCCGAAAGCTACCAAAGCTTGCTCAGAAGGGCAGAAGCAATGGCGAGAGCTGCTGCTCAACGTAGTTTTGACAAAGATATCTTGGTGACAGATGTTTCCATCATTGTCTCCGTACAAAATCAAGGTTCTATTGTTCCTGTCATGGCATTGGAAGTCACTCGTCCCCAGTGGCGTGCTAAACCCGATCCACAACGCTGGGCAACCTATTTTAAGATGGCGCGTAACTTGCTGTTTTTAAGTACTCCACCGCAAATTTCCAATTCCACCAATACCAATCAACCCCAGCCCATACAACAGCCATCCCAGTCATTACCAGCTCCTGAAAATAATCAGTCAGTTTTAGCCGTTCCTCTTCCTCCACCAGAAAGGCGTTAATGGCATAGAATAGTAAAGCTGTAAAAAATTACGATATCTGCTGTCATGGCTGTTCCTAAGAAGAAAACATCGAAAGCAAAACGAGATCAACGTCGCGCCCACTGGAGACGTAAAGCAGAATTTGAAGCACAGAAAGCTTTATCTTTGGGCAAGTCTATTTTGAGTGGACGTTCTACATTTGTTTATCCTACCGATGAAGAAGAGGAAGACGAGGAATAATTCTGAAGCTAGAATCCAGAATTAAAACCAAACATGAAAAACCTCACCCTCGCTTTTTGCTGTGCAAAAATCTTTCCCTCTCCTTATTAAGGAGAGGGATGTCCGCTATTGTTAGGGTGAGGTTCCCCTCAAGGTATAATTCAGGAGATGTTCTTGATTATGAATCCTGACTTCTTCTAATTCCTAGTTTTTTACCACATAGATGTTTAGATCCCCGACTTCTATCTTACGAATCGCTATGATGTGCGGATATTGATTCAGAAGTCGGGGATCTTTTGCCCACGAGTAATAATTAAGAAAAACTTATTTTCTGGTATGCATGATGAAATTTTTTCAAAAGCCTTCTCCAGAAGAAGATAGAGTTCCTCCTGGTCAATATTTAGCCAAGGGTTTCCCCGTATTAACTTACGGTGCCACCCCCAAAGTTAATATGGAGGAATGGGAATTTCGGGTTTGGGGTTTGGCTACGGCAAAAACCTTTACATGGTCGGATTTTATGGCATTACCCCAGCAGGAATTTACTGCTGACTTCCACTGTGTAACCAGGTGGTCGAAACTCGATGTGAAGTGGACGGGGATTAAGGTAACTGATTTCATGCAGTTAATTGAAGTAGAACCCCAAGCAGCTTATGTGATGGAACATTGTTATGGTGGTTACACTACCAATATTCCCCTAGAAGATTTTGTCCGGGAAGAAAATTTCTTTGCTTTCAAACTATTTGGCGAACCTTTACCAGAAAAACATGGGGGTCCCATGCGGTTAGTTGTTCCCCATCTCTATGCTTGGAAGAGTGCTAAATGGATTAACGGTTTGGAGTTTCTAGAAAAGGATGAACCAGGGTTTTGGGAACGCAATGGCTACCACAATCGGGGAGAACCTTGGGCTGAGGAGCGGTATAGTAGCTTTTAAGGGTTTTGAGTGGGGAGCATCCCAAATGTTTAAATTTGTAGTGCGGGCAGCGTTCGACTGAGTTCACGCCGAAGTCTTGCCCACTTTTACAGCAGTTTTCATGTATTTAGACCACACTCTGATATTTATATTTCTTTCTTATCTTTGCGTCTTTGCGCCTTTGCGTGAGAATATTCTTACCCACGCTGAATACGATAAGGATAGAGAAATTAGTAAAGCACAAGCAAAGGCTTTAGGTGAATTGTTTCATGTTGACCCTGGTTTGTTTATCTAATTGGAAGAAATATGTCTCAACAGCTTGATTTAAATGATTACAAGCAAAGAATTGCAGACTTATACAACCGTAGAAGCAAAAATTATGATGATGGCGAATGGCGTTTACAAATTTGTCATCGTCTGATTGAGTACTCCCAAATCAGTCCTCAGCAGCATATTTTAGATATTGGCACGGGGACAGGTAATTTAGCGATCGCCTCTGCTAAAATTGTTGGTGCTGGGGGTAGGGTGATTGGTGTTGATATTTCTCCACAAATGCTTGATGTAGCTAGGAGTAAAGTCAAAGCACTGTCGTTAAGCAATGTTGAGTTTCAACTTGCGGATGCTGAATTACTTGATTATCCAGCTAATAGTTTTGACCGAATTTTGTGTGCAAATACATTTCCTTGGATAGAAGATAAACAAGCCGCATTAAGGACTTGGTATAAATTTCTCAACCCCGGTGGGTTAATCGCCATTCATACACCAGCAAATACTGCTTACATTGGACAGGTTGTTTTACGTTCTGTGCTGGGAAGATATGGTATGAAGCTTGAACATAGCAATCGAATTGGTTCAATTGAAAGCTGTAAACAGTTGTTTGTCAATGCTGGCTTTGAAGGGATTGATATCAAAACTGAACAGCATGGTAGTTATGTTAGTTTTGATTCTGTAAAAACAAAATGGAAAGAATTAATTTCGTTTTCATTCCATAGTAAATCTGAAGAACTTCTGTCCCAGCTTGCATTAATACCCTTAGCAGAAGCCAAAGCTAAATTTGAAGCAGAATTAGAAGCACTTAAAACTGAACAAGGAATTTGGGACGACCTTACCACTCTATATATCTTAGGTCGCAAAGCAGAAATTAACAAACCTGTGTGAGTATTTTTTTAGGATCGCAGTCAGGTGGTTCCTTCGGAATATCGCATCCTATTCAAAACCGGAGAAGTTGCTTGAGAAATGATAATTTACCTTTGTAGGGAGGGTATCGCCAATTTATATCCAACCAGAAGGGGTTTTTGTATGTACTTTTGTAGTGAGAAAAAGTATCAAAACTCGCCTTACCGTGATATTTACCAATGCCACTGTTACCCACACCACCAAATGGTAAAGATGGGAGGCTAAAATGCATCATGGTATCATTGATACAAACTCCCCCGGATGATGTTGATTTTAGTACTTGTTTTTGGATATTTTGATTACGAGAAAATAAGTATAAAGCCAAGGGTTGGGGATGTTGATTAATTGTAGCGATCGCAACTGATATATCTGTATATGTAATTACTGGTAAAATGGGACCAAAAATCTCTTCTTGCATTACATTATCCTCCCAACTTACATTATCAATTACCGTAGGAGATATATAAAGTTCATCCCGATTTGTATCTCCCCCAATAATAATTTCACCTGATTTTAACAGCTTTTCTAGCCTATCAAAATTCTTCTGGTTAATAATCCGGGCATAATCAGGACTAAGTTGAGGATTCTCACCATAGGAGGATTGCAAATTTTGTTTAATTGCTGTTAGTAAATCATCCTTGATTTGGTAATTTACTAATAAATAATCCGGTGCTACACAGCTTTGTCCCGCATTAATAAATTTACCCCAAATAATCCGCCTAGCTGTTGTTTGAATATCAATATCTTTATCAATAATACAAGGATTCTTACCACCCAACTCTAAAGTGACTGGTGTCAGATGCTTCGCCGCAGCCGCCATGACAATTTTTCCCACAGTCGTACCACCAGTAAAAAAGATATGGTCGAACCTTTGGTGGAGTAAAGCTTGACTAGTTTCCACACCCCCTTCCACCACAGTAATGTATTCTGGAGGAAAATTTTTACCAATGATTTCCGCTACCAAACTAGAAGTGCGGGGAGCCAATTCTGATGGTTTAATAATGGCACAATTTCCGGCTGCGATCGCGCCAATTAAAGGCACCATAACTAACTGTAATGGATAATTCCAAGCACCAATAATTAATACTACTCCTAGGGGTTCTGGATAAATTTTGGCTGATGCTGGTAATAGTTGCCAGAATACTTGGGCTGGTTTTGGTTTACTCCAAGATTTAAGATTTTTGATAGTGTGGTCAATTTCTTTATTTATAATCGTGATTTCTGTGGCAAAACTTTCAAACTTGGGTTTATGCAAATCTAATTTTAAAGCCTGATAAATAGATTCTTCACCATCAATCATGATTTGTTTCAATTTTTTTAGCTGTTGAATCCGAAAATCAATATTCTTGGTATTTCCAGTAGCAAAAAACTCTCTCTGTGTATGGATAATCTCACCAGCTAAAATGTTAGAACTCATACTTTAATTGCGAACATTATGAATTATTGTTTATTATCATATATGATGCCTCAAATCAAAAAATAGATCCCCGACTTTTCCCAAAAGTCGGGGATCTGAAGCCTTGAGAATAAGACGAACCTATTCTTGTTCAACAGGCAAATTAACAGTAAATACACTACCCTTACCTAGTTCCGAACTCACTTGAATAGTACCTTGATGTGCTTCCACAATCCGACGAGAAAGATAAAGTCCTAAACCACTACCCGAACGTTTATGACTTCCGGAACGAAATCTTTCAAATAAAGTAGCCTGTTCCTCTGGGGGAATACCTTGACCTGTATCTGCGACTTCAATGGTAATATATTTATCCCCAGGAGTTGATTTCGTTAAGCGTAGAGTTACGGAACCACTATCAGTAAATTTAATTGCATTACCTACTAAATTAGTAAATAATCGATGCAATTCCAAGCGATCGCCCATCATTGCACTTGTATCCAATGCATCTATATTATCAGTATTAATAACTAATTTTTTTGCTTCTGCCAAGGGAGTTAATTCATCTGCTACTTCTGTTAACAACTTAGTTAAATCAACAGGTTGAAAGGTTAAATTTTTCCGCCCAGCTTCAAACCGATAAACTTCTAACAAGGTATTTACCATCGACAGCAAGTTACTATTACTACGCGCCATAATAGTCATTGCCTCCGCCATTGATGGTGATAATTCTCCTAACGCACCCTCCAAAAACAGGGTCATCATTCGTTCTGCTGCCACTAGGGGAGTACGTAAATCATGGGTGAGACGGGAAACAAAATCTTGACGCTGGCGATCAATTTCATCCCTTTCATCTATACTATGCTTTAACCGTACTAGCGATCGCACCCTTGCCAATAATTCATCCACCGTCACGGGTTTACGGATAAAATCATCTGCTCCCAAATCTAATCCATGTGCCACATTGGGTGAATCATGGGCAGTAATTAATAAAATAGGAACAAATAATATATCTTCATTCTCTCGAATTCGCTTAGTAACTTCATAACCATCCATCCCCGGCATCATTACATCTAGTAATATCAAGTCAAAATTAGACTCAGCAACCCTTGCCAATGCCGTAGGACCATTTTCTGCGGTGGTAACATCATAACCTTCTTCCTCCAAAATGGTTTTGATTAAAAACACATTATCTGGAGAATCATCAACAACTAAAATTTTGTCGGAGTAAGAAGATTGCAAACTCATGGAGCAATTAAGTAGAGGGTAGGAGTTAATTTATGTTAAGTAAAATATATTTTTGTCACACTTGGAGTGTGATTCCCAAGATTGATAGCTGGGGTTAAATTAACCCATTGAATCGAATCATGACAGACGGATTGTACCTTGAAAACCGTGTAGAGATTTATAGTACAGCTAGTATATTTTACTGTAAAATGAGCGATCGCTAACCTAAAATACAGAAAACTTGCGATTTGAGTATATTTTTGGCTAATACATGATATCGTAAATAAAAGTATATTTTTGTAACAAAAAACTGATTATTGTCTCTAGCTATTCCATGAGCAATAGCTGTTATTTTCATGTCTTTGAATAATAAATATGGCAATTTCCAAGGGTAAACACCATTTGTTTCACATCTAAAATCAAAAAGTCTGCTTTTATATTTTCGATGTACATATACTTTGTCAAACTCAGTATCGCTGAGTTTTTTTATGTTTTACGATTCAATCAATAAAAGCATGGCTAAAATAGTTTCCGATAATTTACAATCTGAAAATTCAAATACTATTATAACTATTACAAAACCAAATCATGAATTTTATGCTAGCTTCTCACAACAAGAAGTTTTCAACATAATCTCTTCATTAGAAAATGCTAAAGAAATACCACTAAAATATTCTTATAAAGGTAGAGGTGCAAAAATATGGGATGATTTTTATCTCAAATATATAGTGCCTAGATGGTATCGCACATATAATGTAGAAATCGATTTGTTAAATAAAAGCTTTATACATATACTTGAAAATATCAATCATGGATATCATATAAATGTTGTCGATGTCGGTGTCGGTAATTCGTTTCCTGTGAAAAAGTTTATTCATAGACTAAACAAAATACGCAAAATAGATAAATACATTGCCTTAGATATTAGTAATGAGTTGCTGAACATTTCTCGAAAAAATATAGATAAATGGTTCCCACATATCAAATTTAAAGGTCATTCCATCGACATAGAAAATAGCCATATATCATCAGAAATATTAGATAAAGCTAAAAATTACGATGATACAGCAAATATATTTTTCCATTTGGGGGTCACTATCGGTAATCATCAAAATAGAGCTAAAGTTTTTCATAACTTTAGAAAGAGTATGAATCAAGATGATTTACTCATATTTACCAACGAAATTGGTGATAACTCAAAAATCACTGGCGGTTGTTATCATGCCGAAAAAATATATAGCTGGATCAAAAAAAGTATGTTAATCCCTGCATCTGATTGTGAATTGATCAGAAAGTATGATATCGCAAAAGATAGTATAGTTGCTAATATGAAATTAAAATGCGATCGCACAATACATTTCCAGCATATGGGGATAGATAAGAAAGTTAATTTATTCAAAAATGAAGAGATTACCCTGTGGAGGTTTCATAAGCATACAATTTCTGAGCTGATGGAAGAATTGGAACAAGCTGGATTACAACTATTACACTACATGACTGACAAAAAATCATCACATATCATGGTAATTTGTGCAGTGAAAAATAATATCCATATATAGGATATAGGAGAAATAAGATCCCCGACTTCTTTAATTCGACTTTAGCCATTTACACGTTTACTAGACTTCAGCAGCATTAGGGTTTCACGGAATTGTCAGGGGATAAAACCGGATTACGGATTTTGGGTACTCCGGTTTTAATCAAAATTCTTGACCTCAAAGGGTTTGGGGATTTCACCCCTAAATTGCTCTGATCC
>JASJDS010000091.1 GCA_030065055.1 Calothrix sp. MO_192.B10 | reverse complement strand
TCAGGTCAGTTTCAGATAATGTGGTCTCAGTTTCAAATAATGTGGGTCGAGGCGATTTTATAGTTTCATTTAATGTGGTCTCAAAACGCGGATGATTTCGGGTCGAAGCGATTATGATTTCAGGTCGCTACAACTAAGTGGGAAAATTTAGTTGAGAAGGATAAAGTTAAGGCATTTCAAGAGTTTTTAACAGCAGATAATTGTCCCCAGCGAGTGCAGGAGTTAGCACGAGAACCCCTGTTATTGTACCTGTTAGGGGCGATGCACCGGGATGGGAAATTAAACACCGAGATGTTTGCAGGAGCTAATGGTGTTAAAGCCAAAATCCTGATTTATCAAACTACCTTGGATTGGGTATTAACCAAGCAACGTCCGGAAGAATTGAATTTTGATATTACTGAATTTGACACCGAGGATTTGCGGCGGATTTTGATGGAAGCTGGATTGTGCGTCACCCAATCTGGTGGGGAATGGACTGCGATCAAAATTATTGAAGAACGGCTGAGTGGGGATAAAGCAGCAAGGGAATTACTAGAAAAAGCCCAACAGCAGATTGGTGAAAATCCGTTGAGAAATGCTTTAGCTGCATTTTATCTGCGACCAATCAAAGGTTCTGGGGTGCAGGAAGGGGCGGTAGAATTTGTTCATAAAAGCTTTGGTGAGTTTTTGTGTGCCCAAAGATTGGCAGAAAGTTTAGAGCAGTGGACATGGGTAAACCCGTATAGCAGACGTAGGGAATTTTTAATTGCTGACGAACAATTAGAAGAACAGATTTATGATTTGTTCAGTTACGGGGGATTGACACCGGAGATTGTGGAGTATTTGATGGCTTTGCTGGATGATAGTGAAAAATTCCAGCCAGTGGAGTTATTTGAGCGATTGCAATACTTTTATTTTGATTGGTGTGAGGGTAAGTTTATTAATGCTTACCCGAAAAATTTGCCCTTTAATCAGATGCAGAAATTACGGGAGCGAGGAATTGGGCTTGGTTTGAGGGAGGTAGATATTTATGCTGGGTTGAATGTGATGATTTTACTGTTGGAACTCCACCGCTATGCTCAAATTAGAAATGAGTTAAAGGATAAAATTAATTTTCATCCTTGTGGACAGAAAGATAGTAAAGAATTTGAGAGAGGGCGATTACTGCGAGTTATTAGCTATAGTAACAGTTTTAATTTAGATAATTTTTTAAGCACAGTTGAGTCTTTTCTCAGGGGCGCAGACCTCAGACGCGCAGACCTCAGTGACGCATACCTCAGTGATGCATACCTCAGTGACGCAGACCTCAGTGACGCATTCCTCAGAGGCGCATACCTCAGACGCGCAGACCTCAGTGGCGCAGACCTCAGACGCGCATATCTCAGACGCGCAGACCTCAGTGGCGCACGCCTCAGACACGCAGACCTCAGACATGCAGACCTCATAGGCGCAGACCTCAGTGCCGCAGACCTCAAACACGCAGACCTCAGTGGCGCATACCTCAGTGGTGCAAACAACCTGATTCCAGAGCAAGTAAAAACTGCTAAGAACTGGGATAAAGCTGTATATGACCCTGAATTTCGTCAGCAGTTGGGTATACCAGAAACAGGTACAGCTAGCGAGGATGATTCATGATATAGCCCTACAGTTTTAGGTTAGGATATATTTTAAACCTCATCCATCTTGAGAACTGGAGTTTTCCGTTCAAGGGAAATACCAAAAAATCAATTATCCTGTAGGGGCACGGCACCCACAATATTCTTTCATAGGTTATAAGCTGAATGATGCCGTGCCCACCTCACCCGAATTTGTGAAAATGTCCGCGCCCTAATTGCGTAATGCTATATCAAGTGGGGTGGGCATTGCAAGGCTAGGGTCTGTTTTCAAACCCAAAATTGGCATAAATTGTAGGTTGGGTTGAGGTACGAAACCCAACATTCTTCGTTCGATTTGTTGGGTTTCACTCCGTTCTACCCAACCTACGAATGAGTTTGAAAAAACGCCCTAGCCATGTCAAGTGGGTAAAAATTCGGGCATAGCCATCATTACCGCCTCGGAATTAATTCCGAGGCTCATAGGCGAAGTCTGATTAATCAGACTGGGAAAGGATTGTAGTGCGTTTTAACTCATAACTTGTACCATTCTTATACCAATTTGAACAAAGAATGCAACACATGATTTATTGGTAGGGGCGGGGTAACCCCGCCCCTACAATTGGATCTGTTGCAAATATTTTTTGATTTGGTATCAGCTAGCCCAAATGTCTGCCTAGGAATAAATTCCCAGGCTCAAAGACAAAGTCTGATAAATCAGACGCTCGTAAGACTTATGTCCTACGGACAAGCTTCGCTAACAGCACGTTTCAACGTGCTTGGTTTATTAGCCTTGAAATTTATTTCAAGGTGGGAATGTGGGCTAGGGCGTGTTTTCAAACCCTAGGGCGTGTTTTCAAACCCAAAATTGGCATAAATTGTAGGTTGGGGAGCCACTCCGTTGCGGAGGTTCCCTCCGTTATAGTCAGTGGCGTTTGAGGAACGAAACCCAACATTCTTCGTTCATTTGTTGGGTTTCACCCCCAAGTTTGAGTGTCTCTCTCGTTTCCAGGCTCCAGCCTGGAAATGCACTCTTTAGAGGCTCCCGCCTCCAGCCAGGATTTGAGGCGGGAGCCTCAATCGCTGCATTCCTTGCCAGAGGCAAGGAACCAGAAATGAGGGGCTATAGACCATTCATTAATTCGCCAACAGTATCCTTATTAAGGAGAGGGGTGCCGTCAGGTGGGTGAGGTTTTATATTTAATTTGCTCCAGTTACTTATACCATTTCTTTATAAAGATGCGCCAAATTTAGCCTGCGTAGGCAGGCTTTGTACCCTGCGGGAAGCCGCTACGCGTCTACGTATTAGCCCCACTCTTCTAGAGTGAGGGAAATATAGCGCGGCCTCATACAGAATTGGTATTATCTGCTGATTCCCTGTAAACTCCCTATCTTCATGCAAACCTTCTGACCACAACAAAACCCAACACCCGAAGAAATTGGTATTGTTGGGTTTTTTCCAGAGTGACAAAAAAGGGTACTTCACTCCACAACTTCATTCACAGGGAACCGATCTATTAACTGAATAGCGCGATGGGCATTGCGACGCAAAGATTCTGATAAATGGGGGACGTGGGGAATTTGTGATAACAAATCCAATGTCCGGCGTAAAATTCTGACCACATCACCTTCATCCAGACTGGTATTGTCACATATTTCTGTCCATTCCACACCCAATCCCCACTGCTCTACCAAAGAAATCAAGTTAATATATCTATTCTCTAATCCTACGGGTAAAGCTACCCCATGTCTGTATTGCACCTTCAACACAGAACGGCGGATTTTTTGTAATTTCGACCAAATTGTATCTACTTCTTGGGATAACTCAAACCGAACAAAGCTATCGGGACGAGGACTTTCCGTGACTAAAGCTGCAACAATAGCCGCTAAATGGTGAGGATCTACATTATCCACCTCCCCACTCGCTAATACTAAACCCAGCCATAATTCATTTTCTCCGCGAATGGCGGCGGCAATTTCCCCTAAATTTGTGGGTACTAGTTGATCTAAACAGTCAAACTGCTGCAAAATAGTAATTAAATTCAAAAATTCTTCCCAGTGGCGTTGGGATTGCTGTTCTACTTGACCCTCTAAATGCTGGATTTCTGCTTGCAGTTCCGCCGCCCGCGCTTTACGCCGGAAAATAGTAGCCACATTGCCTGTTTTAAATAAGGGATGGGCTTGTAATTCTTCTTGTATACTGGTGACTCGATGGAGTTGCTCTGTTACTTCTGGAGGTACATGTAAGGAATTTTCTATGTCAGGAATTTTTTGAGCGATCGCAACTGCTTGTTGATCTCCTCGACGGTGTTGTCCTGGTTTTAAGGGCATTGCTGCTGGTGGTAGCAGATCCTCAGGAATCTCAATTCGTGGCAGTTCTGCGTACAAATCTACCACATCAGCCGTTGTCGCCACATACCAGCGATTATCTTTACCCAAGCAAACTAAGTAGGGAGATTGACCAGAACCCTGGGTTTTACCCACTAAAATAGCAGTTACTGGTGTAGAAACGGTAATATGTCTACCCTTAAGGCTCAGTAATGTCCCGGACACGGCAAAACTTAACATCATGGATAGTTCTTCGTGTCGGGCGTGGTGTGCTTGTTCGTGTAAGGTTTTCAGTAATTTTTGTTCTACTTTTAAACGCTGCCTTAATTTCTCATATTGGGCAATTTCTGATTCATCAACGGCTGCAACCTGTGCTTGAATATTTGCCAATTGTTGTTGCAATTCCGCAATGTAGTCATAGTGGGGTTGCAAATGTAAATTAGCCAAATACTGACCAAAGCTGCGTTCTACTAGCTCCTTCGCTTCTTCCAAGGAGTGGGTTTGCAGTAAGTTCAACACCATCCCATAGCTAGGGGTAAACTGACTTACCAAGGGATCTGGTTTGGAAGTCGCCAGATAAGCAGCTTCCTTTGCCCCTTCAAAGGGTGTTTGCAGGGTGACTACATGCCCCTGTTGATCCATCCCCCTTCTACCTGCTCTACCTGCCATTTGCAAGAATTCTGAAGCATTCAGGAGCCGATGGCCAGTATCTGTACGCTTAGACAGGGTGGAAATTACCGTTGTCCGGGCAGGCATATTAATCCCCGCCGCCAATGTTTCCGTGGCAAATACTACCTTAATTAACCCCTGCTGAAATAATTCTTCTACCAGCCCTTTCCAAGCGGGTAAAATTCCGGCATGGTGTGCGGCTATACCCCTGTATAAGGGTGTAATTTGCCCAGTACGCCCAGCTTCAGGGTTACGGGTGAGAAAGTCGTCAATTTGCCGCCTTAGCTGCTGCGCCTCTTGCTCGTTTACCAGGGATAAATCTGCTACTTCCTCCACTGCCTTATCACATCCCCGACGGCTAAATATAAAGTAAATAGCCGGTAGCATATCCCGTTGCTGTAATTGCTTCAAGTTATATATTATACTGGGAGCTTCTGGCCTACCACCCCTACCTTTTTCCCCGTTCTTTTTCTTTTTCCGCCTTTGGATCAGCCGGGGATTGATTTTACTTGAGCTATTATTCAGTAGGGGAAACACTCCTTTGATATTGCCAAAGTAAAACTCCAAGGGGACGGGGCGAAAATTAGAGTAAATTAAGTCCGTAGAACCGTGGACTTGAATTAACCAGTTAGTTAACTCATCACTATTGGCAACAGTGGCGGAGAGAGCCACCAGTTGAATTTTATGGGGACAATAAATAATAGATTCTTCCCACACTGTACCCCGTTGGCGATCGTTCATATAATGGCACTCATCCAGTACCACCGCCTCCACATCTACCAAGGAGGTGCCAACTTGCCCAATGGGAGTACCATAGAGCATATTGCGGAATATTTCTGTGGTCATAACTAAAATGGGGGCATCCCGGTTGATGCTGGCATCCCCAGTTAACAGTCCCACAGAATCAAAACCAAATTGTTCCCGAAAGTCCCGTAATTTTTGATTAGAAAGGGCTTTCAGGGGGGTGGTGTAAAAGACTCGTTTGCCCCGTGCCAGGGCGCGATAGATAGCATATTCACCAATTAACGTTTTGCCCGAACCTGTGGGCGCGCATACAACTACGGAGCGTCCGGCATTGAGAGAAGCGATCGCTTTTAGTTGAAATTCATCCAGTTCAAAGGGAAAGATTGAACCGGGGTCAAGTTCTGGAGACAGGGCAGGATAATTCACTAAATAACAATTGCAACCAGACTGTTTACTATATTATTTCAATCCCCGTCAGGGATTCATCTATAATCACCAATCTCCACAAATCATGATATTTCCTAGTCTAATACACCTAGTACCACTGCGGGTCAGTCAAAAATCAAAAGCTACCCATTCAAAAGTATTGTGTTCTCTAGCTTTGACCTTTGACCAATGGTTGGTTTATTTCCCCTAACCTCTACTAGTACAAAAAGGCAGAAGTGAGAATTTAGTAGGTCCCAAAGCTAAAAATATCAGCTTTTCAGGTACTTTATTTCTGCCGTGACTGACTAATTTAGTTTGAGGATTTTTAATGATGGGCAATGGTATCACCAGTGAGATTTTACATGGGAGATATATTGTACACTATTACCAGGATCATTTTCATCATCAAATATCGGCTGTGGGTATAAATTTCCCTGAAAACTAGTATTGCATTTCATTAGTTTTGATGGCTAGTTAACAGATCCCCGACTTCTGAATCAATATCCGCACATTGTAGCAATTCCTAGGATAGAAGTCGGGGATCTAGCCACCCGCGACTCGTCAAAATTAATGGGACAAAGTACTAGAATAATTGAACTCAGTACGCAAAAATGCTGCTCTGGCGATCGCTTCTTGATGCCAATACCAACTCC
This sequence comes from Calothrix sp. MO_192.B10, assembly GCA_030065055.1. Classification (GTDB taxonomy): domain Bacteria; phylum Cyanobacteriota; class Cyanobacteriia; order Cyanobacteriales; family Nostocaceae; genus Calothrix_A. The sequence goes on along the minus strand of JASJDS010000091.1, from coordinate 19,103 downwards.
GAGCAAAAATCTGAGGGATGCTGCCTCCATCCAGATTAGATGGAAAACAGCAACCCTAAGCTGAATTACTTCTTCGGAGAAATGAGCATCATCATATTTCTACCCTCTCTTTTCGGTGCTTGCTGCACCTCTCCTACATCTTGTAAATCTGCCGCCATTCGCTTCAGTAGTTTATCTGCCAAGTCACTGTGCTGAATTTCTCTACCTCGGAACATTACAGTGGCTTTGACCTTATCACCATCCTTGAGAAATCGCGCTGCCTGCTTAACTCGCACGTTGTAATCGTGTTCTTCTATTTTGTAGCGCATTTTCACTTCTTTAACATCAGCAGTGTGCTGTTTTTTACGTGCTTCCCGCGCTTTCTTTTCTTGTTCAAACTTATATTTCCCATAGTCCATAATCCGACAAACTGGCGGATCGGCCTTATCGCTCAGCAGCACCAAATCAAGTTCTTTCTCTTGTGCCATTTGCAGGGCTTCCTGTGGGGTCATAATTCCCAACTGTTCGCCATCAGTGGCGATGACGCGAATTGTAGAGAAACGAATTCGTTCGTTGATTTGGGGCAAATCGCGACTTCTTCTTTTCTGAATTACAGGCATTTTTGATTTATGGAAACTGATTGTGATGAATTTAGTTTGGTTGTTGAATATTCAGTATCAGCATCACAAGGCTAAAGTTGACTAATTCCTGTTGTTGATAGAACGCTAAATAATAGGTAATTTCTAGAAAAATTACTATTATTTAGCATCCTGATTCGCATGGTTAGTGCGCCCCTTGCGGGTAATGTTTGCCTCGATAATGTTGTAAGAGCTTTTTGGGCTAGTAGTACGTTTTGCCTTTACCTTAACCAAAGCGCGACAGAGCATCAAGCTGGCGTTCACTTAAAGGTGTCATGACTCAAACAACGTAGGGCATAAGCCCTGAATCTGCAACTTAGTTGGTAATTTTCCGATATTTCCGGAATTTACCTAGGCTTTGACTAAGTGGAATAGTTCCTTAGCCTTGTATCTGTCATTCTACTCATTCTGAAAAGATTTCGGTTCAATTGTTAACCTAAGTTACACAAAAGCAATAAATTTGAACTTTTGTATCGTGTATAGGTTCAAATATTTACTATGTGCTGTCCAGCAATTTTTAGTATTTGCAAGACTACATTCAAAAAACTTTATTTTAATTGACTCTGAACGAGTGAAAGACTTTGGTTAAGATTGCATATGTATAATTACTACCCTGAAGGTGTCATAAATATATTAATTCAGTAGATTTTGAACATTAAATATACATCTACGATTGTAACAAACTTCTAAAGTTGTGGCACTCACGGGAACAATTACAATCAGAAATGGATTGGCAATATCTGGAGTGAGGGAGTGAGGGAGTGAGGGAATTATTTTAGCCTCCTCGCTGTGAGTATAATTACTCAGAGTTTCTGCCTGAAAAATAGGGTGTAAGGTGTAGAGTGTAATAACCATTTTCATGTTTGGTTGTGAGATTTTCTCGTGGGAGGTTGACTTGAACTCAGTAGTGCAGTGGCAGCAAAAGGTTGGCAACCAAAGAGATTGGGTTTGGCGGGGTTGGCAAACTCGCTACACCTTCATTCGTCCCCATAAAAACTCTCCCCAACAGCCGCCGATGATTTTGCTGCACGGGTTCGGTGCTTCTATAGGTCATTGGCGACATAATTTAGAAGTGTTGGGCGATCGCCACACAGTCTATGCTTTAGATATGCTGGGTTTTGGCGCGTCTCAAAAAGCCCCTGTGAACTACAGCGTCAAACTTTGGGTAGATCAGGTTTATGACTTTTGGCGGACTTTTATCCGCCAGCCAGTGGTATTGGTAGGAAATTCCATTGGTTCGTTGATTTCTTTAGCTGCTGCTGCGGCTTATCCAGAGATGGTACAGGGTGTGGTGATGATGAGTTTACCCGATCCCTCTTTGGAACAAGAAGCGATCCCCACTTTTTTACACCCTGTTGTGGCAGCAATCAAAAATCTGATTGCTTCACCATTATTATTGAAACCCTTATTTCACCTAATTCGCCGTCCAGGTGTGTTGCGTCGCTGGGCTGCGATCGCTTACGCTAATCCTGAAGCTGTCACCGATGAATTGATTGACATTTTAGCTGGGCCTCCCCAAGATAGGGGTTCTGCTCGGGCATTTGTGGCTCTGTTTAAAGCCACCATCAGTGCTAATTTTGGCCCCAGTGTCAAACAGATTTTACCAAATTTAACAATTCCCATGTTATTGATTTGGGGACAGCAAGATAAATTTGTTCCTCCAGCTCTCGCCGAGCAATTTGCCCAGTACAATCGAAATTTACAAGTATTGAATTTAGAAAATGTGGGTCATTGTCCCCATGACGAGAATCCAGAAGAGATAAATCAGGTGATTTTAGATTGGATTAAGCATAATCTGAGTTCGGAGGGAAGGAGGGAAGGAGGGAAGGAGGGAAGGAGGGAAGGAGGGAAGGAGGGAAGGAGGGAAGGAGGGAAGGAGGGAAGGAGTGATGGAGGGAAGGATAAAAACTCTTAACTCCTAACTCCCAACCATCAACTAACAACTAACAACTAACAACTAACAACTAACAACTGTCAACCATTTCCAAAATGAATCCTGTGCGCCAAAGCTTATCTCTACCCAATATTCAACTTTCTTATTTAGAGTGGCACCAAGGACAACAACCCCTATTGCTGTTACATGGTTTAGCTGACCATGCCCTAGTTTGGTCTAGCTTGGGGGATTATCTAGCAGCAGATTACCACATTGTCGCCCCAGATATGCGTGGTCATGGGGATAGTAGTAAGCCAGAAGAAGATTATACATTTGCAAGTGCGATCGCGGATTTAGAAGCATTGATGGATCATCTGGGGTGGGAAACAGCCCATGTGGTAGCACATTCCTGGAGTGGTAAATTAGCTTGTATTTGGGCGAGACAAAATCCCCAACGGTTGCAAAGTATGGTGTTAGTAGACCCTATTTTTGTCTGGAAGATGCCCAGTTTTCTCAAGCTGACATTTCCCCTATTATTTCGCGTTCTTTCCTCTCTCCAAGGTATGGGGCCATTTGCGAGTTATGAGTCAGCAGAAGCAAAAGCCCGTCAATTAACTCAATATGCAGAATGGACACCCTTACAGCAACAAGTGTTTCAAACAGGCATAGAACAGAAAGCTGATGGTAGTTGGGGCAGTAAATTTACCATAGCAGCCCGCGATCGCATTTTTGAAGAAGTAATGTTAGTCCCTGGTTTAACCGTCCCCGTGGCCACTCCTACCCTTTTTGTACAGCCAGAGAAAGGAGTAAACCGGTTCGACTCCCAACTCAAGCCTTACAAAAAATACTTAACCAATTTGCGTCTGTGTCAAATATCTGGTAATCATTGGCCCTTCTTAAGCTCACCAGATGCTTTTAATCAAGTCGTGGGAGACTTTTTGCAAGAAAGGATAAATTTTTCCGCAGTTAACCACTAACCATCAACCATCAACCATCAACTAACAACTAACAACTAACAACTAACAACTAATTTCAAACAACTAACAACTAATTTCAAACAACTAACAACTAACAACCATCAACTAACAACTAACAACTAACAACTAACAACTAACAACTAATTTCAAACAAGCCCCTTACCATTACTGGCAAATTCGTCAATTGTTTGCAACGAAAGTTCATGATTAGTCAGGGATTGCAACATATTCAAGGGCAAAGTCAGATGATCCGCACCTGCTTTCAGGGATGCGACGGCTTCTGTGGGTGATTTGATGCTAGCTGCCATAATTTCCGTAGCGCTACCCCTTAAAACACTTGCCATATCGGCGACTAAAGCCACTCCATCCCCTAATAGCTTAGTAGCTCGATTTACATAAGCGATCGCATATTTTGCCCCTGCTTCCCCAGCGATAGCAGCTTGTGCTGGGCTATATATACCCGTGACTGCACAGGGAATTTCTCCAGATAGACAACCAACTACCTGAAAACCCACCAATGATGCGGGAATTTTCAGCACTGTTTGTTCCCCCAGAATCTCAAAGGCTTGTTTCCCTTCTCCAACCATCTCGTCAAAATCCGATGACACCAGCTGATAAAACACCGATCCCGCAGTTAAATCTGCCAGTTTTTTCAGGGTAGTTGCCACAGGTAGATCGGTTTTTCCTAATAGGGTGGGGTTTGTAGTGATGCCCTTAACCCAACCCAATTCTTTGGCAGCCTGGGCTTCAGCGATAATTGCCGAATCGAGATATATGCTCACGTTTCTCTCCTGCTCAAGGTTAAGGTACATATCCCAGCTATGGTACAGATAATATTATTTCACTAGACAATATTTACCAATTATTTAATGAAACGCTGGCGCATCCTGGCAACAAAAGCATTAATTTCCGGTAGTTTCATGGCTGCTGCGATCGCACCAAATACACATAAACCAGCTAAACTGGATATTACTAATTGCAGTAGCAAAATTAGTAACCCTTCTGTACCTAAAAATCGCTGGCACAGTTGCAAAGTGGCAAAACTGGCTCCACCAGCAACTACACTTGCCGCAGCCAAGCCGAAAATAGGTAAACTCCATTCAATTATAGGTAATCCATTTAGCTTTTTATTCAGTATAAATAACAGCATGAAAATAGAGCAACAATTAACCCCCACCGTTGCTAATACCAAACCAGGAGCGCCAAAAGCATTAATCAGAGTGTAATCTAAAACGGCATTCAACCCGATATTTACCATACTAATGCGAAATGGTGTTTGACCGTCACCAAGGGCATAAAATACCCGCACCAAGACATCGCGCCCCAAATAGACAAACATTCCAATCCCATTGGCAACTAGCAAGGAAGATACTAAAGCAGAATCAGTACCCCCGAATGCCCCCCGTTCATATACAACCCTAACAATGGGCACCGAAAGACTAACCATCAATGCCCCTAGGGGTAACATGGTAAAGGCAGAAAGTAATAACCCCTGGCGGATACGTAACTTGAGTTCCTGCCAATTACTGGGATCGGTAAGCCGGGAAAATATGGGTAACAGCGGTACTAAAATCACATTGGAAATAATTCCTAAAGGTGTTTGTACCAGCAACCCCGCATTTGCCAAACCAGCCGCTACCCCAGTCATGGGAATTAAAGAAGCAAAAAACAAATCCGTGTAGAGATTGATTTGTAACATCCCTGAGGAAAAAGTAGCAGGGAGCATAATTTTCATCACATCTCGCACCCCTGGGTGATGTAAATCAAACCGTAACCGTAATTTACTCACCCCAGTTTTAACTTGGGCAATGACTTGTACTATCCACTGCAAACCAGCCCCAGCCACCGTAGAAATAGCTAAGACTATTCCCCCTTGAACTACATATTCTGGAGTGCTAATTTGATTACCCACTTGGAGAAATAAAATCCCGATCCCCAAAACCACAGACACGCTAGAGAATAGGGGACTAATGGAAGGTAGCCAAAATTGATTAGCAGCATTGAGGACTCCAAAACCAATCCCAATCAACCCCGCTAACACCGCCATTGGGGACATAATCCGTAATTGTTGAATAGCGATCGCCCTAACGATCTCTTTCTCTGGTACCCTTAAACCGGGGGCAAATAAATCGATGATATTCGGGGCAAAAATCACTAGCAAGATTGCTACCACTACTAATATTCCCCCTACCAGGGTAGTGATAGTTTCTACTAGAGGAGCAGCTTCTTCTTCATCTTGCTTGGATAAAACACTAACTATCGCACTATAAAATGGACCATTGATCCCCCCTAGTAATATGAGTAGAAAACCGGGGATTGTATAGGCATAATTAAAAGCGTCAGCAGCTGGTCCCAAGCCAAAAGCAGCAGCAATAACTAGCTGACGCACTAAACCAAAGATTTTACTAATTAGCGTGGCTGCGGCGACAATTCCCGCAATTCCCACAATCGAACGGGTAACTTTTTTTTGTGTCACAAATAATTTTCGGCAAATACCTGCAAATATTTAACGTGAAATATAGCAGTTTGTCAGGAAAATTAGGAGATGATGGTTGATAGTTGTTAGTTGTTAGTTGTTAGTTGATGGTTGTTAGTTGATGGTTGACAGTTGACAGTTGAAAGTTGACAGCTAGGAGTATTTAATTCTTCACCCCATCACCCCATCACCTCATCATCCCATCACCCCATCACCTCATCATCCCATCACCCCATCACCTCATCACCCCATCACCCCATCACCTCATCATCCCATCACCTCATCACTCCTTCCCTCCTTCACTCCTTCACTCCTTCCCTCCTTCCCTCCTTCACTCCTTCCCTCCTTCCCTCCATCACTCCATCACTCCTCCTCTACCGCCAATCATTACCAATACGGATAGTGATATCAGATTGGAGATCCCCAGTGGCGGAAACCTCCACAGTCCCAAAACCCAAAACTTGTTGTATTTGTTCCCCGGCTGCTAAATTACCCTTCTGGACAATAATCTTAGTACTGCTGCGGTCATCTAACCAATCATCAACCCCGTAAACCTGACTAAAACCTTGTTGTTTGAAGTAGGCGATCGCATTTTTGGCCAATTCTGGTTTATTTGTAGCATTTTGTACAGCAATCTTTAAACTAGTGAGCGATCGCTTATCTGTGTTCAGGCCCGCTACTGTGACTCCTACATAGTCATCCAATAGCTGGGCTTTACCTGTCAAATCCAACCAATAGCTATCAGGATCTCTACTTAAACGGCTGAAAATACCCGGTAGCATGGTCATTTGTAACTTATCTTGTTCTAAGTTCAAACTAAAGTTGACCAGTGCCATCATTTCTTCCACTTTTAAGTTGGTATCTAAGTATTTACCCATAATTTGAGTTAATTGGGGCAATTTGGGCACAACACTGGGACTTAACAGACGTTCTCTCAAGGCTACTAGTAAAGATTGCTGACGTTGCACCCTTCCCAAGTCTCCCGTTCCCTGTTCTCGAAAACGAGCAAAATTTAGTGCTTGTTCCCCATTTAAAGTTTGCCAGCCACTAACTAAATTAATGTTTAATCCACTGGTTGAATCTTTGTAAACCATAGGTCTTGGTACAAACACTTCAACTCCACCCAATCGATCTACTAACTCTTGCAGTCCACTAGTGGATATACGTATATAGCGATGAATTGGTGCATTATTTAATGTGCGGCTAACCACCCTTGCTGCCAATACCGATCCCCCATCCGCATTAGCTGCGGCCACTTTCGTGAGACCTTTTTCAGGAATCACAATCATGGTATCCCTAGGAATCGAAAGTACTCTTACAGTTTTGTCCCCAGGGTTAAATCTGACCAGCAACATGGTATCGCTGGGAGCAGCAAAACTCTCTGGAGAACCATCCACACTACCAGGTACTGGTTCAATTCCCAGAACCAAGATATTCATGGGTTGGGTCAGCTTATACTGGGAAATATTGCGCCATAATTCCCCAGGAATGGGTTGTTTTCGATCATTCTGTGCCCAACCTAGCTCCTCCTCTGTTTTGTCTGTACCGCTCCATAAAGGTGTCCAAAGAGCTAAAGTTGATACTAATAGCCCTGATAAAGTTAACCCCACAGCAATGGTCAAAATCCAAAATAGCCACCTAGGCATAGTTAATCCCAGCCGATAGTAAAGCTGACTGGGAAGAGAACCGCTAGAGCTGGGAAATTCGCGAGCAAAATTTGCTCTTGGTTCCTTAATAGCTTTCGGGTTGGATGACTTTTGTACTTTTTCCTTAATTAACCGATTTTGTTGAAATCCCTGAATTTGTTTAACCACAAATAACTCCCCACTTAACCACTCCCATAAGAGTTATGTTAATGCAAACTACCCTTGCCAGTAGAAAAGACCACAGTAAACTTGAAATATTCTCAAGCAAAATTTTATGACAATATGAAGATCCCCTTGTTCCCCGTTATTCTCGCCGGTGGCAAAGGCGAACGTTTTTGGCCATTAAGTCGCCAGGATCGCCCTAAGCAATTCCTCAGCCTAGATGGTAGCTCTCAAAGTCTTTTACAGGCTACTGCAAATAGACTGTTATCACTAGCAGATGGTTGGGAAAATTTATGGGTAATCACTTCTAGTCAAATCGCACCAGGAGTGGAAACTCAACTACCCAAATTACCATCTCATAACCTATTGATTGAATCACAAGGAAGGGACACGGCTGCGGCTGTGGCTTGGGCAACCCTGGAAATCAAAAAACGTTATGGAGAAGATGCTGTGATTGGCTTCTTCCCTGCCGATCATTGGATTACTGACCAACAAGAGTTTACACATACTTTAAATGCAGCGGTGCAACTAGCAGCAAGTAAACCAGCAATTGTGGCGTTGGGGGTCGAACCAACATTTCCATCAACTGCGTATGGCTATATAGAACAAGGCGAAGAGTTGGGTAGCTTTAACGACTTGCCAGCGTATCACGTTAACCGCTTTACTGAAAAGCCCGATCAGAAAACAGCAGCAAATTTTCTGACCACAGGTAGATTTTGCTGGAATACCGGGATGTTTATTTTTCGGGTCAGTGTTTTACTGGACCAAATGTATACTCATGCTCCGGAAATTATTGAACCCATTGAAAAATATGGCCCAGATATCTATCCCCAACTACCTAAGAAAAGTATAGACTATGCCCTGATGGAAAAAACCAGTTTGGCATATGTTTTACCTGTAAAATTTGATTGGGACGATTTGGGTGATTGGAATGCCGTTGAGCGTTTGCTCAAACAACCAGACAATCCCAATGTAGAAATGGCTACCCATATTAATTTGGATACCGAAGGAGCAATTGTTTATGCTACCGATCAAGAGGATGTAATTGCTACAATCGGTCTAGAGGATGTGGTAATTGTGCGCGATCGCAATATCACTCTCATTGTCAAAAAGGACAGGACTCAAGACATTAAGCAATTAGTCAACCAGCTCAAAGCCGATCCGAAATTTCATTCCCTACTCTAAATAATTGTCTAGCCCTAGGCAATTATCTTTTAGCTAGTGTAATGGAGCGCGAAATATATCTAAATATTCACAAGCTCAAATATATTAAAGCATCTACCCAACATGAGCTAGCCAAATAAATCAGTGGGATTTTCGATGACCAAACAGTAATCGGTATCAAGCCCGTAAATCTTGCCCCTCGATTTATCGATGGGTCAACTGTTAGCGCAGCTCCTCCGCAGGAGGCTAACTGAAATGACGGAATCCTCCCCTATTTTTGATTTGTAGTCTCTAGTTGCTAATTTTGTATTCAACTGGGTATGTAGTCCACAGTGGCTGCATACTCCCTATTTTTAGGCTTGGCGATCGCTGATATCTTCAATCCCAATCAACTAATAGAAAGATAATACAGCATATTTCATCTTAGTGAAGTACAGTGAAGTACATTTGGATCAGCAGGGATGCTCCACAGTCGCTACAACGGGGATTAATTGCCCGTAACCCGTGGATTTTAGTGTTAGCTTAGGGATTCACATGAAAAATCTCAATTCAAAATCTAAAATCTAAAATTGAATGACCTCAGAAACCCTACAGTGGAACTTATCCATCCAGGGTTTAGATACCTTGCGTCGCACAATGGATGATGCAGCCAATCGTCTTTCATTCAGTATTTTAGTGGGTTCCCTAATCATGGGCGCAGCAATTATCTCTAGCAATGCACGGACAGCTCAGTTATTATTTGTCAGTAACATATTATTTGCAGCGGCAAGTTTATTAGGATTGTGGTTAATTATCAGTATCTTGCGATCGGTTCGTTTGAATTAGTCATGCAATTTTGGATTTTGGATTTTAGATTTTGGATTGATTCTTGGCTTATAGCATAAGACAATTATTGTCAATGATTATCAAGTTGATAGTAAAAGATTTAAAACCCACAATTCCCCAAAATTATTGCACTACGAAAGTTGGTTAGGACATTTCTAAATCCTGAAACTCTTTGCCAGCGTCCTTTTCCCTGTTAAGAGTTCCCTGTTCCCTGTTCCCTTTAAAACTGTTAACTGACAACTGTTAACTGAAAATGTATGTCCATCATCGTTGCTAAACATCTCAGCAAAATATATCCCGTAGCCATTAAAGAACCAGGCTTTAAGGGTACAATCGCCCATTTTTTTCGTCGCACCTACCGTTCCATAGCCGCAGTCTCTGATGTGTCCTTTGAGATTTCCCCAGGAGAGGTAGTCGGTTTTTTAGGACCTAATGGCGCAGGGAAAACCACCACTTTGAAAATGCTTACCGGACTCATCCATCCTTCTAACGGAGAAGTGCGAGTAGCTGGATATATCCCCTTTCGTCGCCAAGAAGCATTTTTGCAGAAAATTACCTTAGTCATGGGGCAAAAACAGCAGCTACTATGGGATATTCCGGCGATGGATTCCTTGAGGATAAACGCTGCTGTCTACAACATCCCGGAAGCAGAATTTCGCCGTCGGCTGGGGGAATTAACAGAAATGCTGTCTTTAAAAGGTAAGTTAACCCAACCTGTACGCAAACTGTCTTTAGGGGAAAGGATGAAAGCAGAATTATTAGCAGCACTCTTACACCGTCCCCAGGTCTTATTTTTAGACGAACCGACTTTGGGATTGGATGTGAATGCTCAGGTGGGAGTACGGGACTTTTTACGCCAGTATAATCAACGCTATCAGGCGACAGTATTATTAACTAGCCATTACATGGCTGATATCACCGCTTTGTGTCAACGGGTATTAGTCATTCACCAGGGGAAATTGATGTATGACGGTAGTTTAGATGGATTGTTAGAACGCTTTGCACCCTACCGAGAAATTCATTTAGAGTTAGTTCATCCTTTGCCAAGGGAAAATTTATTACTCTATGGTGATGTGCAACATATTGATGGGCGATCGGTATCTTTTATTGTACCCCAAGAAAATCTGACCAAAACCGTTTCTTTGATTTTATCTCACTTGGAAGTCATAGATTTGACCGTGAGCGAACCACCCATAGAAGAAACAATTGGGCGGGTATTTCAAACAGGCCTAGTTTGACATTTTTCCACCAGTGATTCAATCCCAAGAATCACTCCTAACTCCTCATTCCTCACTCCTAACTCCTAACTCTTTCCATGCGATTTATTAAACGAACCACGAAAAAAGCTTTCACCTTACTTTCTGTATACTACTCCTATATGGTGGAGTACCGTGCTGAATTAATCCTGTGGATGCTCTCCGGCTCTTTACCGATTATTCTTATGGGAATATGGATGCAAGCAGCACTAGGGGGGCAATTTGGATTTACACCTGTAGAATTTGCCCGCTATTTCCTAGCAGTTTTTCTAATCAGGCAATTTACAGTTGTGTGGGTAATTTGGGAATTTGAAAAAGAGGTGGTAGAGGGTAAACTGTCACCCAAATTACTCCAACCCCTCGATCCAGTATGGCATCACGTAGCCTCCCATATTGCAGAAAGAATGGCTCGTTTGCCTTTTGCATTCATATTAATAGGTTTGTTTTTTCTACTTTATCCCCAAGCATTTTGGTTGCCCAATCTAGGCAATTTATTATTATTTTCCTTGGCTGTTACCTTAGGATTTGCCCTAAAGTTCACAATTCAATATACCTTTGCTATTTTTGCCTTTTGGACAGAAAGAGCTAGTGCCCTACAAAGCTTTTGGATGTTGTTCTATTTATTTTTATCGGGCTTAATTGCTCCTTTGGATATTTTCCCTCAACCAGTGAAAGACATCGTATTGTTTACACCTTTCCCTTATTTAATCAATTTTCCAGCTACTATTTTAATTGGTTTACCAGTAGATTTAATGCGAGGATTTTTATCAGTAGTAGGCTGGCTATTATTGTTTTTAGGCATCAATCGTTGGTTGTGGCGACGAGGGCTGAAACATTATTCTGGTATGGGGGCATAAAATAGTCTTCAACCATAAAATCAACTCATACCGATTCAATAAATGATTGCAACACATCACTCGGTAGAGACGTAGCAATGCTACGTCTCTACAGGAATCTATTTGTCCCATTTTTTTCAAATTGGTATCAGAAATATAGCAATACGCATTTAGGGCGCGGACATTTATAAATCCGGAAACCCCTTGATAGCTTACTGTTCCCTGTTCCCTGTTCCCCAGCACGTAGTGCTATATAATGCAAGGTTGCAGAACCAAGCTTTTATGTGTGAAAAGCTAATAATTCCGAACCCGGTTTGCAAACACAATTACTTTTGACCTTAATAGTAGTATTTGTTGTAGTAATTGCTTAAGCGACTATTATGACCATTAACCACCATTCCCAAAACATTTACCCTAGACATTCTCAAAGTATCTAAAGTTTGTTTCAGTGCCGAACGGTCTGTTCTTTGCATCCTATTTACCAAGATAATGCCATCTGTACTTGGTGCTAACAAGCTAGCATCCGCAAGACCAAGGATGGGAGGAGCATCATATATTACTAAATCATACGTATTCTCCACATCTTTCATAATACCTCTCATCTTTTCCGATGCCAGTAATTTTGTCGGATCGGGGGGTGTTTGTCCAGATGTGATCACAGAAAAATTCCGACTAAAAGCCATCTGCTGAATTACTTGCTCGTGGGGCATATTAGTGGAAAATAAATTAGTTAAGCCCCAGATATTCTTTAACTTGGAGATACGATGAATTCTAGGTTTACGTAAATCTGCATCTACTAGCAATACTTTCTTACCCATCGCTGCGGCTATTTGCCCTAGATGGAAAGCAACCGTAGATTTACCATCTCCAGGCATAGCTGAGGTAATTACCAAAGAGCGTATTTGCCGATCGCTACTTAGTAATTGAATATTAGTATGTAGCATACGAAACGCTTCCAAAAATTGCGGAGACTGATAGAAATAATCCTCTTCCTCCATACCATTGTTTTTCCCATCAGTCGCCACCATCCCAGGAATTTCTGGAGAAAGCCATTCTGCGGTACTCTCTAAAGATGGTTTTTCTAGATTATACTGGCGATCGCTATTACTATTTCTACTTAACTTTTGTAATTCTTTCTCTAGGGGAATGGTTCCCAATATTGGCAGCTTTAATTTTTGCTTGAGTTCTTCTAGGGAATGGTAGGTATTATCTAACTTCTCAATTAGCAAAGCACTACCAACTCCCAACAAGATACTAGCTACGAATCCCAAAATAAGACTGCGCTGGATGTTGGGAGATACAGGATTTTGAGGCTCAGTTGGGGCTTGTACTAATTGCCAAGGAAGTTCTGTTTGTGCTGCTTCTATTTGCAGATTTTCACGGGTAGTGACAAACTTTTGCAGACTTTCTTGGGCAACTTTTAATTGCTGCTGCAATTGAGTATATCTCCGTGCTAATATCGGCAGCCTCTGGAATTGCATTTGTAGTTGTTTTTCCGTTTGTGCCAGAGTTTGACTGCGTTCCTGCAAATTCCGAATTTCACTAGCTGCTTCGGCTAGCCTTAGTCCAACAACTCGGCTTGCTTCTTGGCGTAAAATAGGCAGAAGCTTGGCTCTTTTTTCTTTCAAGCTTCGCATAGATGGACTATCTTCCAGGAAACGGGTAGATTCTCCCGCTATTTTAGTTTCTAGCTCCCTAACCTTGAGTACTAAATCCTGATATACTGGGGCACTGTTGAGTATAGCTAAAGCTCCCTCTTCGCCTTGCAAGCCTTGGAAATTTGCCCTAGCTTTTGCTAGTTCTTGATTTACAGCTAATCTTTGCTGTGACAAGAGTCGAAGTTGTTCGTTAATCTGTTCTCCCTGGCTATCTGGATCTATAAAATTATTTTTGCGGCGGAATATTTCTAATTCCTTTTGCAGACGCTCAAATCTATCTCTAATCGTGGGTAGTTGTTTGTCTACAAACTGTAAACCTTGACGTAACTTAGTTTGGCGTTTTTCCAGACTGTAATTGAGGTATGAATCAGCTATCTGCTGTAATACAACCTTTATTTTTGCTGGACTTTGGTTACGATAGCGGATTTCTATTAACTTCGTATTTCCCAAACGACTAATGGTCAAATCATTCAGCAGATTACCATAATTAATCTCTGGATAACTAACCTGTAACTGTTTAACAATCTCCTTCATAATCTCAGGACTTTTGAGAACCTGAATTTGAGATTCGTAGTCCAGACCTTGTTTCCCCGTCAGATTGGCATTTCCACCCACCTTCAAATTTGGTAAACCATTATCCTCATTACTTACAGGCTCTACCAATAATCGGAAGTTCCCTTCATACTCTGCTGTTCGAGTGAGAGTGACTCCAGAAACCACAGCCATCACCACACTGGCCACCCCTGCGATTACTAGCATCCTTCGCCTAGCTAAATCGATAAAATCCCGCAAATTCCAATCATCAGCTTGGCTCTCCGACCACGGAAACGGTTGTGTTTCTAGTATGGGGAATGTGGAGTTACCATTCCGCTCAGGACTTGACAGAGGATATAAAGGATTTTTCATTATTGCTTAATGCTTGTACTTGATAATTGACACAATAAATACGGCTATTGGTCGATGCACTCAGTGTAGGCAAGTGGGAATGTACAAAGATAGATTGTAGAAGGGGCTTTAAAAGCTAAAGTTACTAGTTCTCTCTAGTTTTTACGGTCATGCTACCTATCTGGGTTTTTAGATTAGTCTCTGGAGTAGACTAATTCAACCAGGATATTCAGTTTCAAAAAAGGAATGCAGTCCAAAAATTCCCTATATTGCTATGATCAAGCTTTGTAATAAATAAATAGATAAATATTTTGAGATAGATATTTTGTACAGTCCCCACTGGGAAAACTCATAATTTCTGCGTAATCTCTCTAAAATCTTGTTCGGGGCATTCAATAACCTTCATAGTTTGAATAGTTTGATTGACTATAGCCAAGGCTAATGTACGATATCAAGTTTGCTTCGATAAATGTCTATTTGTCAAGGGAAATAGTAATTTTCCTATGATTCATCTCTTCAATATTTAGCAAATCTAAATCATTCACGGTCATTCATATCTCAGGCTCATAATACTTCAGCGAGAGGAAATTTATGTCCATTCCCAGAATAAGCGATCGCATTAAATCACATATTCAATCAATAGACTCATGCCTAGTTGTGCCAATGCCTATTACATCCTATATTACTTTTCATTTATAGACAATTTGCTACCTACCGCCTCCATCTCTTCACAAGTAAAATCAACCTGAATTGGAAGCAAATGAAACAGAGTAAATATTGATATAAGTATTTGACAGGTTCTTTAGCTTTTGCTTGATTTTACTCAAATCATTGATTTCAAATGCATTGAATACAAGATTAGTAAATATACTGAGGACTGGAACCCCTATTTCCAGTATAAACATTGCATGTTATCTACATTGTTTCCTTTACAGACTATAGTTTCATGGTGATTTTAATTGAACAGATAAAAAATAAATTAAGTATATTTGCTGATAAAGTTGTAATTAAACGGACAAAAATTAAATCAAGTATATTTACAGTTGAAAAAAATTAGGAGAATTGTTTTTATTATGACTAAATGATCAAAAAAATATACTGACTTTTTCAAGTATGAAAATAACGATTTTTGCCATAAAAATATACTTATAACTAGACATGATATTTATTTTGTAGGTTTTTTCTGAGCATTTTCATATAATATGGTGAACATCTATCAATCAAATATTCATTCAACTTGAATGCTGCCTCCAAGTTGCATTAAATAATATCTAAATAGTAGACACAATGACCATAAGTGAAGTTATTCAAGATTCTTTCCATCCTAACTCGAAAACATTAGAATTTATCAATCAGGAGTTAATTAGAGCTAACCAGGCGATTAAATTAACCGTAGTGACTCAATTTTTCCCTCCAGACTATGCTGCTACGGGACAGTTGATTGAAGAGTTAGTCAGGCATTTAGGAAAACAAGGTGTAGATGTTCAAGTTTTTACTGGTCAACCAGGCTATGCTTTTCAGAGTCAGGACGCGCCATGTAAAGAAAATATTGGTCGGGTAAAAGTCAGGCGAACGCGCACTACTCAGCTATGGTCAAATCGCATTCGTGCTAAAGCTTTAAATGGAATTATATTTTTGCTTCGTGCTACGCTGCATATAATTTTTTCTTGTCGTAATCGCAATGTACTCTTATTGACTACAGCCCCTCCATTCTTACCTCTACTTGGGTACATTGCTCATCTTCTATTTGGAGTTTCTTACGTTTGTCTGGTTTACGATTTATATCCAGACATTGCCATCGACTTGGGAGTAATTTCCCAAAGTCATTGGATTGCTCGGTTGTGGCAAGGGCTAAATCGGCGTATTTGGCGCAAATCTAAGGGAATTGTGGTTCTCAGCCCAGCCATGAAAGAGAGGATTATCAAGATTTGTCCCCAGGTAGCTCATAAAATTTCTGTCATTCATAGTTGGGCAGATCCAAAGAAAATTGTACCCATTAGTAAGCATAAAAACTGGTTTGCCAGGGAGCATAATTTAATAGATAAATTTACTGTCCTATATTCTGGTAATATGGGTCGGTGTCACGATATCGATACCATCTTAGAGGCTGCAACTTACCTCAAGGATGAGCCAATTCAGTTCCTCTGTATTGGTGGTGGGGCAAAACGTAAGCAACTAATCCAAAAAGTGAATCTTTTAGGATTAGATAAAAATTTCTTATTTTTACCCTATCAAGACAAAGATGTGCTACCTTATTCGCTGACAGCTTGTGATGTGTCTTTAGTAAGTGTAGATGCAGGCATGGAAAGTCTAGTGGCTCCTAGCAAGCTTTACGGAGCTTTAGCTGCTGGACGACCTCTAGCAGTTATTTGTCCCCACCATTCATATCTCAAACAGTTAGTTGCAACTGCTAAGTGTGGTGACAGTGTTGAAAATGGAGATGGTTATGGTTTAGCTCAATTTATTCTATCCCTGAATAGCGATCGCCAATTAGCAGAGCGTATGGGTAAAGCTGGACGTGAGTATTTGCAGTCAAATTTTACTCCTCAAGTTATAGCCAAACAATACGCGCAAGTATTACAACAAGCTATTTCTTAGGTAATTATCCCCATGATTTCAGTGTAACTACTGATTGAATTCATTCCATTAGGGTAGTAAATTCAGAGACAACTTAACTTAATTAAATAACTCACTATTAATTTATAGGAGATGGGCTTCGATGGTCAATTAGATCTCAGTCCCTCCAACGCAACCTTCTGAAAGTCAATGGGATTTTAATTATGGCAAAGGAGGCCGGAGTGCAGAGAAGGTGTGACCGAAATCGGAAACGCTCTAAAAGACGGTCTATATATTGTCCGTTGCATGGTTGCCATTTGGATAGTGTAAGTAAAAAGTATAGTCTGTTTGCCGATAACCCAGGGCAATTACAACAGCGAGGTATACGTAGAAGAAATGCATTAATATTAGTCGCCTCCAAAACAGCAGTTCCTTTAGAGGGTGAATGGTTGGAGGCTTTTTGGTGCGAACAATGCCAGGAAAAAAAATGGTATCACGTGCGAAAGCGCGATCGCACAAACTACCATATATCCTTAGCACCTCCAGAGCTTTGGCAACAAGCAATGGGGGTAATTAATGCTCAAGGCAATCCTTCCGTGGGAGAGTTCACCCGGCGACAAGCGAAAATGGTAGGTTTTCAAGGTGTGAAAGATTTTAGATTTGTGGGCTAAATCAATTGATGAATATTCAGTCAACAACCTCCCAGCATGAATTAATCATTGAAGCCGGACGAACTGAAAAACAGTACTGGCAAGATTTATGGCGCTATCGAGAATTATTTTATTTTCTGGCATGGCGCGATATTTTAGTCAGGTACAAGCAGACAGTCATTGGCATTGCTTGGGCTTTAATTCGTCCCTTCTTAACCATGGTGGTTTTTACCATTGTGTTTGGTAATTTAGCCAAGTTACCTTCTGAGGGTGCGCCTTACCCAATTTTGGTATTTTCAGCCATGCTACCTTGGCAGTTCTTTGCTAACTCCCTTTCTGAGTGTAGTAACAGTCTAATTACCAATGCTAACCTGCTCTCGAAGGTGTATTTCCCTCGGTTGGTTGTACCTACGAGTGCGGTGGTAGTCAGTTTTGTAGACTTTATGGTTTCGGGAATGATTTTGCTAGGTTTAATGGCTTGGTATAATTTTGTTCCCAGTTGGCGGATTTTGACTCTACCTTTATTTATAGCTGTTGCCTTTGCGGCTTCAATGGGTGTAGGGTTGTGGTTGGCTTCTTTGAATGTGCAATACAGAGATTTTCGCTATATTGTGCCATTCATCGTTCAATTTGGCTTGTATATTTCCCCTGTGGGGTTTAGTAGTAGCATTGTCCCCGAACAGTGGCGATTTATCTACTCCTTAAATCCCATGGTAGGGGTAATTGATGGTTTCCGGTGGGCGATTTTAGGAGGAGAGTCTCATTTATATTTACCAGGCTTCCTGCTCTCTTTAGGATTTGTATTCCTATTGTTTGTGAGTGGGATTTGGTATTTCCGCAAAATGGAAAGGACATTTGCAGATGTGATTTAGTAGAGTTGCTAACCTAAAGTTATACCATTTGGGATTTTAGATTTTAGATTTTGGATTGTCAAAAGTGTGTAACACAAGCTGTTCATCAATCCATTTGTCACATTCTTTACCCCAAATAGGTATTAGTTGGTAAATGCATCTGTATCATGTACCAGACCGATCCGCCCCGTCCCCCCAAAGAATACTTGCCTACCATGTACGATCTTCCCAGTGAAGATCCAGAGGAACCCGGTTTGCCAGATGAATTTCACATTTTGCAACCGCAGCTTTTGCGCGAAACCTTTCGTCCACCAACTTATACACCGGATCAAGTATTTGTTGGCAGTGACTTAAATCTCTACTACGATATTCGTCATCCACTCTGGTATAAACCTCCAGATTGGTTTGCTGTGCTTGGTGTATCTCGGTTGTATGAACAGCAGGATTTACGGTTAAGCTATGTAATCTGGCAAGAAGGGATAGCTGCTCTGTAAAGTCTAGAGTTGCCGGACATTACTTCCTACTTCATAAGGAGCATGGGAGCGGTTATCCCTCAGTAGGCTTACACGGCTGAGCCGTCCGCGTTTTCAGATATTAAATTATTTGCGGATCTCTCGATCAGTGCTTGGTTTTTGCATATTAATCAAGAGATTATTCCCTAATGAATCAGG
>JASJDS010000277.1 GCA_030065055.1 Calothrix sp. MO_192.B10 | reverse complement strand
GTCACGACTCGCGCTACCCAGAGCGACTGTCGTCGTCGCGGTGAGTTAGTACTCCATCCCTTTTCCCCGACTTGAAGTAACTAACGAACCCTTTAGGGGGTCGCTCGTCAATCCAAAATCCAAAATCCAAAATCCAAAATTGAATCACAACACAGATTCATACTCACAGTATTAGTACTGTATGTAGCTATTTTTGAGTAGATGCAATAATTATTTATAAATCTGTAATTAACCTGGCCTTTCTGAGCATATATTGTAAAGCTGTTTCTTGCTTAGAAATGATATCAGCGGTGGCATTCATTCCCGTTTGAATGGTACAGGTTTTTTGGGAATTGCCAAAAGAAAGACCTTTAGGTGTAATCGTGGCTTCAAAATAGCGATCGCCAGCAGTCCTAGTACCATTACTATCAGCAGAAATAGTATCTGGGGAAATGCTGGTTACCACGGCATTGAGAGTACCATAATCGGGGTAGGGGCAGGCATTCAGGCGCAATAGTACAGTTTGATTTACTTCCACATTTTTAATATCCGCCGTGGAAATCATAGCCTTGAGGACTAGAGGTGCATTGTGGGGTACAATTTCAGCGATCGCTTGAGTTGGATTAACTACTTGACCAGGGTTACGTAAGTTTAATTTGAGGATAGTACCATCACTGGTAGCACGAATCACCGTATTTTGCAGTTGGGTATCCAATTGTTGTATTTCTTTTTGATATTGATGGAATTGGGTTTGGAGTTCTACCTGGCGTTGCCGTAAACCTTCCTTCTCCTTGATTAAAGTAGCAATTGTTGCCTCACCCCGAGCTTTTTCTTGGGCAATTCGTTGTTTAGCGATCGCTACTGGTGCTAGACTAGGATTCATCGCCGCTTGTGCAGTTTCCAGCTTGGCTTGAGCCACATTAATGGCTTTTTGTTCGGCTTGCAGTCTTAATTTTGACTGTTCAACAATCAGTTTTTTCTGATCGAAATCACGGCGACTAACAGCACCAACTTCAGATAACTGTTGATAGCGATCGCTATCTAGTTTAGCAAATTCCAAATCCGATTCAGCCTTTTGTAAATTCAATCTGGCTTGTTGCAAACTTGCCAAAGCCGCATTGGATTCACTACTAGTAGTAACTAGCTGCTGTTGATAATCCCGTTGCTGGCGTTGTAAATCTGCTTGAGCAGAAGCAACAGTTCTTTGTATAACCCTTGACTGGGCCATAATTTGCACATCCAAACTGCGGATTTGGGCAGCTAATTGAATCAGTTGTAACTTCCCTTGATCGAGAGTACCTTGTAATTGACTCTTTTTAATTTGTAGTGGCTGATCATCCAGGTATGCGATAGCATCCCCATACTTCACCACTTGATTTTCTTTAACTAAAATTCTTTTAATAGTACCATCTCGTTCCGGTTGTACTAAACGAATATCTCCCGTAGGACGTACCAATGCCGGAGCTTTTACCGTCACATTATATTTAACCCAAGAAGCCAGGGCAACTCCAGAACCAACCGTCCCTACCAGAAATATCCCCGCCAAAGAAGTCCAAGGACTCACAGGGGGTAGAAAATCTTCACTTTGAACACCAGGAACCAGTTTTTTACTATGTGTGTATAACATAATTATCACCTACCGGAATATGTTGGAGGAAAGGAATAGGGGCAACCCTTGTGGTTACCTAGAAGTAGGAAATGAAGATTTTTCGTCACGACTCGCGCTACCCAGAGCGACTGTCGTCGTCGCGGTGAGTTAGTACGTTGGGCGGGTTCCCCGACTTGAAGTAACTAACGAACCCTTTAGGGGGTTGCTCGTCAACTCAAAGCTCAAATTATAGTCAGTGATTTTTTTATTTGAGAAGGAAATTAGGTAGTTTGAGCATTGTTGAAAACTGAGTTTGAGAGTACCTACTCATGTCCAAATTAAAAACCTACCCTTGTGAGGGACTTACACCCCCCCTTGATAAGGGATCAAGATACTTTCCCAACATCCTTTTACCATTTTCCCTGACTCTAAATCATGGATTTAAAAAATCTAAATGATCCCCTGGTAAGGAACGCAACTCTTCTAAAGAGCCTTGTAATTTCAACTTGCCCTTATCTAGTAATACAATCCAATCAGCTCGGTTCACTACTCTGGGACGGTGAGTAATTAAAATAGTAGTTTTGCCTGTGCGATGTTGAAATAATCGATCTAATACTTCTGTCTCGCTCACAGGATCTAACCCACCTGTAGATTCATCTAAAATTAGTATTGGCGGATCTGTTACAATCGCTCTGGCTATTGCCAACCTCTGCCTTTGTCCACCAGAAATATTTGCACCAAACTCCCCTAAAATAGTTTGATATTTATCAGGAAGTTTACTAATAAATTCATCAGCACCAGTAATTTTACAAGCCTCTACAATCTGCTCAAAGGAGACATATGGCGCTCCTAAATGAAAGTTTTCAATAATTGAACGGCTCCAGAAATGGGCATCTTGAGGTACGAGAACTACCTTCTGACGCAGACAATCCAGGGCAAGGTCTTGTAAATTATAAATACCAACCCGGATATTACCAGAATGGATGGGATATAAACCCGCAATTATTTTTGCTAAAGAACTTTTACCACAACCAGATTTACCAATTAATGCAATAACTTTTCCTCCGGGAATAGTTAGAGAAAAGTCTTCTAATAAATCAACCCTTCCTGCATAGTGGAAGTTAATCTTAGTACAAACAATATCAGCATCACCGGGAATTTGAGCAAAGGGCTTTTTACCATCCCCCTCATTCTCTGGGGTCGTATCTATTACCTCTGATAGCCGTTGGGTGGCAGTTTTCGCTCGGGTAAATTCATCCACAAAACTAATAATGCTAGCAATAAATGCTAGGAAATTACCATTCATGGCGTTGAATGCTAGTAATTTACCAATACTCAGGTTCTCCGCCGGATTAATGACTAAATTACCCCCAACCCAGAGCAAAGTTACCCCACCAATGGCCGCTACAAACCCCGAAAAACTATGGTTGATAATACCAATTTGCATAGTCCGTAAAGTCAGAGTTCCCAGACGACTAAATTTACTTTGGAACTCATCCCAAAATTGCGGTGCTGCGGTGGTAGTTTTGAGAGTTAACGCGCCTTTGAAAGTTTCTACCAGTACCCCATGAGTTTCTGCTTCCTTCACCAACAATTCCCGAGTTTTTCGTTGCAAAGACGGTTGGAAAATAATCGTAGTTATGCTCATCACCACAGCTACAACTACAGCTACCATCGTCAACTTCCAACTATAGAAAGCCATCACCCCAAAGGAAATCATGGCAATAAACAATTGGCTAGGTAAGCTAACTACAACTTGAGCCACCAATTGATTAATCTGGGAAATATCTTGGAGACGACTGACAATTTCTCCACTGCGTCGGGCTTCGTAATAAGAAAGGGGTAAGCGCAGGATTTGCCGTCCAAACTCCATCACAAATCCTAATTGCAGCCTTTGGGCAAAGTGAGCAATTAAGTTTGACTGCACCCAACCAAGGCTACTGGAGATAAAATTCATTACCACCACGGCAATTGCTACCGTAGTTAGTAGCTTAGTATCCCCCCGTACCAACACATCATCGGTCAGGATTTGGAGCAAAAACGGAGAAGCTAAGGACAACATCCCCAATATTAGGTTTAGAGGTAAGGCTTGGGCGAGAATTGTCCGAAACAGCCATACCCGGCGAAAAAAACGCCAAAAACCACCAACCTCATCGTTATCTTGAGCGAAAAAGCGAATGGGATCTGGCTCCAGCAACAGCATTAAATAATCCGTCCACCCCTCAACAACCTCTTGTTGAGATAGATAGCGGATACCTACACCAGGATCGGCAATTACATATTTTCTGCCTCTTTTCCCATATAAAGTTACCCAGTGATGTCCCTGCCAGTGGATAATTGCTGGTAAGGGTGCTTCCTGCATCCGGTTGAGCAGTTCTGGGGAAGTTCTCACAGGACGAGCATTGAACCCTAAGGTTTCTGCACCTCTTTTTAGTCCTAGTAGAGTCGTGCCTAACTGTCCAGTGCCTACTGCTTCCCGGATATGATTGAGGGTGAAGGTACGGCCATAATGTCTAGAGATTGTCGCAATACAAGCCGCGCCGCAATCTTCTTCACTGTGTTGTTGTACAAACTGGTATTTCATGGCACACTACCCAAAAGACTTCACACCAGGAATCGGAGTTACGAGCAATTTATTGCTGAAAACAACTATTTAGAATAGCTCGCTAACTAAAAACTAGAGAAAAAATAAAACACAAACCGACTTAATAAATCTAAGAAAGGTACTTTGCGACCAGGTCTGCTGTAATAACTCCCAAAATCAAATTCTACTACCTTGGTACTTTGCCAGAGTGCATATGAAGATTGGCTCCTGTCGGAAAAGCTTACGTTTCCTGCAGCATTACTAATCGAACCACTGACGTTATTACTGGCATGACTGTTGATTAATATGTCACTCATCCCGAACCTTACAGAGAATCCTCCAGCCGCACTCTCCTGCTCCTTCTCAGGCAATGCCACAAATAATTCGGTTTTGTTTGATTGGATTTGCTTAGACATAGTATCAGCTCCCTACAGAGAAGCAGGTGTGCATCTACACAATGACCACCTAATAATCTTAATAATTTTGTAAAATTGGGATGTTACCTTGTTTTATATTATCCCAACCTCTGTGTGGGCTACGCAATTACACGGTTGATGTACGGGAGAGGTTGGGATTCTTAGTGTATTACAAAACGAATAAGGTTCGCAGTGCGCTAGCCAAACTACTGGTTTTAGAACCAGCCATTATACCACCTGCACTAGCCCCATTGCGACTTACCGTAGCTCCTTGTGCAATAAATCCAGTTTCCTCAACCAAACTTGCCAGATCAAGTGCAGTCAGACCTAAAGCACCACCAGCTACAACTTCTTGTTGTTCTTCAGAAACTTCAACAAACAATTCAGATTTATTAGATAACATGATTTTGTCTCCTCATTTTTATATGTGTTCGGGACTTGTTGATTTGTTTTTGTTGTCTCTCAACTCGTCCCTTACATTTACAACCATCAGTTAAATATCAAATTTGGATAGCTTATCCAACTATCAGTGTTCTTATGCTTGTAGCACCAATGGAGGTATTCCTAGCAGATTGTGAACCATTCGCATTAACAGAAGGTCCGAAGAAGAAGCCGCCCAAGCGTGCCGAAACTCCCTGTCTTATTGATCCTTGTTCATCTTTTAAAGCAACAGCATCTAATGCTTTTTGAATTAAAAGACCACCAGCTACAACTTCTTGTTGTTCTTCAGAAATTTCAACAAACAATTCAGATTTATGAGATAACATGATTTTTTCTCCTCATTTTTGTGTGTGTTCGGGACTTGTTGATTTGTTTTTGTTGTCTCTCAACTCGTCCCTTACATTTACAACCATCAGTTAAATATCAAATTTGGATAGCTTATCCAGTTATCAGTGTTCTTATGCTTGTAGCACCAATGGAGGTATTCCTAGCGGATTGTGAACCACTTGCATTAACAGAAGGTCCGAAAAAGAAGCCGCCCAAGCGTGCAGAAACTCCTTGTCCTATTCTTCCTTGTTCATCTTTCAAAGCAACAGCATCTAATGCCTCTTGAATTAAAAGACCACCAGCTACAACTTCTTGTTGTTCTTCAGAAATTTCAACGAATAATTCAGATTTATGAGATAACATGATCTTTTCTCCTCATTTTTGTGTGTGTTCGGGACTTGTTGATTTGTTTTTGTTGTCTCTCAACTCGTCCCTTACATTTACAACCATCAGTTAAATATCAAATTTGGATAGCTTATGCAATTGCCTGTTTTCTTACGCTTGTAGCACCAATCTTGATATTCCTAGCGGATTGGAAACCACTTGCATTACCATTAGGTCCACCGAAGAATGGGAAGAAGCCGAAGCCATTATTGGCGAAAGCTCCTTGTCCGATTGATCCTTGTTCATCTTTCAAAACAACAGCATCTAATGCCTCTTGAATTACAAGACCACCAGCTACAACTTCTTGTTGTTCTTCAGAAATTTCAACGAATAATTCAGATTTATGAGATAACATGATCTTTTCTCCTCATTTTTGTGTGTGTTTGGGACTTGTTGATTTGTTTTTGTTGTCTCTCAACTCATCCCTTACATTTACACCCATCAGTTAAATATCAAATTTGGATAGCTTATGCAATTACCTGTTTTCTGTAGCTTTTAGCACCAATGGAGGTATTTCTAGCGAATTGGAAACCATTCGCATTAACAGAAGGTCCGAAGAAGAAGCCGCCCAAGTTAGCGAAAGTTCCTTGTCCGATTGATCCTTGTTCATCTTTCAAAGCAACAACATCTAATGCTTCTTGAATTACAAGGCCACCAGCTACAACTTCTTGTTGTTCTTCAGAAACTTCAACAAACAATTCAGATTTATTAGATAGCATTATCTTTTCTCCTCATTTTTGTGTGTGTTCGGAACTTGTTGATTTGTTTTTTGTCTCTCAACTCATCCCTTACATTCACTAAGATAACAAGCTGCAATTATGTAGTCATTTACATTTTCTGCAAACCTTATTACCAGGTTTAGAACAGTTTATTTCCGGATAATGAAGGGTGCTATTTCCGAAAAATACATAGATGGGGAGAGGGAAATTGGATAATGTCTTTTTTGGCGTTTCCCAAACAATCCATTATCCAGTAGGGGCACGGCACCTGTAATATTTATCTTTAATGAATAACCTCACTGTCGCCGTGCCCATCCATATATTTTGGTTCGGGGAAAATCACAAGGGCACGGCGTTTTCAACTATATGGGCGTATGGAATTATCCTGTTGATGTTCCCTACGGGTATCTCTTCAGATGTTGGTGGGTTTGGCTCCACAGTCACCCACAAGGGCACGGCGTTTTCAACTATATGGGCGTATGGAATTATCCTATTGATGCCGTGCCCCTACGGGTATCTCTTCAGATGTTGGTGGGTTTGGCTCCACAGTCACCCACAAGGGCACGGCGTTTTCAACTATATGGGCGTATGGAATTATCCTATTGATGTTCCCTACGGGTATCTCTTCAGATGTTGGTGGGTTTGACTCCACAGTCACCCACAAGGGCACGGCGTTTTTAACTATATGGGCGTATGGAATTATCCTGTTGATGCCGTGCCCCTACATTGCACCACTATTTTTATTGAATAAAACAGCTATTGTTTTAAAAATTAACTGTAAATCGTACAATAAACTCCAATTTTTTTGATATTGCAAATCTAAACGAATCACATCTTCAAAACTACGCACGGTGGAGCGTCCATTTACTTGCCATTCACCAGTCATTCCCGGTTTTACATCTAAACGTTGCCATTCTGGTACTTCATACCGTTCTACTTCGTCAGGGGTGGGGGGTCTGGTTCCCACTAAGCTCATCTCTCCTTTGAGTACGTTCCAAAATTGTGGTAGTTCATCTAAACTAGTACGTCGTAAAAAACGACCTACGCGGGTAATTCTGGGGTCGTTGTCATTTTTAAAGAAGGCTCCTTGTACCTGGTTTTTGACTTGAGACTTCTTTGCTTCCGCATCCACGCACATCGAACGGAATTTCCAGATTTTAAAGCGTTTACCCATCCAACCACACCGAGTTTGTTGGAAGAAAATTGGTCCAGGATTATCAATGGTAATAGCGATCGCAATGGGGATAGATAAAACTACTGTAATCCCTAAACCTACCAAAGAGCCTACAATATCTATGAACCTTTTCATCCAGGAGCGAATGGAAGGATGGGTTGTGGGTAGCTGTTCTTCTAACTGACGGGGTGGAGTTGTTGGCACATCGCTAGCAGTTTGAATTTCAAACACCCGATCTAGTTCTGTCAGGCTCAGAACAGCCATCACCTTAGAATTTACATTACTGAGAATAAATCCAATCCCTTTATCCTGGGTCATTTTCAAGCTGCTTACCAACGCACCCAAGCCACTACTATCCATAAAAATGGTGTTCTGGAAATCAATAATAATTTTCTGGGGAGGTATATCTTTTTGAGTTAAGCCTTGGCAAGTTTGTTGAAAAGCTACAGCCTCTAACACGCTCAACCTTGATGGAGTGTTTATTATGGCCTGATCTTGAAGGAAGGTAACTGGAAAATTAACCTGGGGAGATGGAGTGGTCATAAAACTTTCTTCTAGTGTGAAAATAGGGAGGGAAGAGGTAAATTTAAATGGGGATGGCTTAAGAATAAAGAGGTATTTTCAATAAGTCTCGATGCCCTAACCAACTCTTGCGTTGCATACCGTGAACCGAATTTCTTAGGGGTTTTGCAAGCCCACACTTACCCAAAGGGAAGTTTGGGTAGTTGACGATAAATGTTGCAAATAATTGCCTGCGGGAGCAATGATCAAAAACGGCGATGAGATGAAAGTACCCACATTAGGCGATCGCCGGACGGTTTTCGTTGGGAGCATGGCTGGGAAATTTGGTCAGAAAGATTCACAATAGAATAAGAAGCTGATAACTGTACGATGGTGCCGAGGTGAGGCATACGCTTTGCTTTGATCAAAATGAATATAAAAAATAGTGCTAGGGAACACAACGCCCATTTGATCGAAGTCTTTTCCGCCATTCAAGGGGAAGGACTGAATGTGGGGACGCGTCAAATTTTTATTCGCTTTGCTTTATGCGATTTACGCTGTCACTTCTGTGATAGTGCCCATACTTGGAATATACCCACAAAATGTAGAATTGAGCGCAACCCTGGCTTGCGCGATTTTGAAAATTACTCTAATCCTGTCCCACTAGAAAAATTACTAGAATGGGTTCAGCAACAAAATGCACCTTTTATACACGATAGCATTAGCCTGACCGGAGGCGAACCTCTAATTCATGCTCCTTTCTTAATCAAATTTTTACCACTGATACGCGCACTTACGAAATTACCCGTATACTTGGAAACTGGGGGACATCGTCCTCAGCAATTATCTCAAGTTATGCCTTACCTGGATTTGGTAGGTATGGATTGGAAACTGCCAAGTGTCAGCGGTGAAAATCATTGGCAAGCACATAAAGATTTCCTCCAACTCTGTTATGAGTCAAAGTTAGAGGTTTTTGTCAAAATAATTGTTGCTAAAAATACAGAATTGGCAGATTTGCAAAAAGCAGGGGAGTTGATCGGTGCTGTAAGTCCTCATATTCCGGTGTTTTTACAGCCTGTAACGCCTTTGGATACTGCTACTGGTTCCATAACTCAGATAACCATCCTGCCACCTTCTCCTGACCAAGTTTTGGCATGGCAAGCTTTAATGAAGGGATTTGTCAAACAGGTGCGTGTAGTGCCGCAAACCCACAAGATGTTAAACCAACTTTAGAGGGAGTGAGGGAGTGAGGGAGTGAGGGAGTGAGGGAGTGAGGGAGTGAGGGAGTGATGGAGGGAGTGAGGGTTAATGAACAGTAGTTTAACACTCCTTGCGGGAAGTCCCCCGGTGGAGTCTTCGGAATCGGGGGATGAGAGCAAGGGCAGGGTCTTGAGTGCCGAGCGAATATATGGGAAAATAGTTGTGGTTGTTGACCCGCCCAACTGTCTCGGAACAGAT
>JASJDS010000094.1 GCA_030065055.1 Calothrix sp. MO_192.B10 | reverse complement strand
GCGACATTCAGATTATGGTATGGGAAAAAGTCAGTGGATGCTGGGCACGGCGACATTCAGATTATGGTATGGGAAAAAGTCAGTGGATGCTGGGCACGGCGACATTCAGATTATGGTATGGGAAAAAGTCAGTGGATGCCGTGCCCCTACGAAACATCGCTTTTCGTTACCATGTTTTCATAGTGGCTATTGGCAAGCTCAAACCTGAAATTCAGAGGTGTAGATGGTAACACTGCAATTGCGACAATTAAGTGTTCCCCCTGGGCATAGGGTGATGTTCCATGATGTTACCTGGCAAGAGTTTGAGGCGATTTTAACAGAGCTTGGGGAGCATAGGGCAGCTAGATTGGCTTATAGCCAGGGGACTTTGGAAATCAGGATGCCGTTACCAAAGCATGAAAAAGCTAAGGTTATTATTGGGGATTTGGTGAAAATTCTCCTGGAGGAGTTAGAGATTGACTGTGAAGCTTTTGGTTCCACCACTTTTAAACGGGAAGATATGGCTCAGGGTGTGGAACCTGATGACAGTTTCTACATTCAAAATCATGTCAAAATGATTGGTAAGGAGCGAATTGATTTAAAGGTCGATCCACCACCAGATTTGGCAATTGAAGTGGATGTAACTTCTAAAACTCAATTGGATGCTTACGAGGCTCTCAAGGTGCCTGAACTGTGGAAATATGAAGATGGCAAGTTAGAAATAAATATTCTTCGGGATGGTAAGTATATTCAGTCGGAAATTAGTCCTATTTTTCCCAATTTGCCGATTTTGCAGGTGATTTCCCAGTTTGTGGAGCAGAGCAGGAATATTGGTAGAAGTCCAGCATTAAGAGCATTTCGGCAATGGGTGAAGCAGCAAATTTCGTAAGGTGGGCAATGCCAGCCCTTTCAAGGTGACATTGAAGCAAATTCAAAAATACCAAAAACAAATTGTCCCGTAGGGGCACGGCATCTACAATCTCTCGGATAATAGAGAAATCTGACTCACGCCGTGCCCTTTGTGGGATGTCCCGTTGGCAGAGCCTCCAGACTGAACAGGAGGCAGAGCCTCCTCAAATTCATTACAAGGTAGAACCTTGTAACGAGAAAAATACCTCCTTCACTCCCTATTTTCAAGCTAGCCCCTCACTGTCAAATCCCACAACCAAGCATGAAAATATTTCAAGTGCGGCTCCCACACCTAAGCTGTCAACCATCAACTAACAACTAACAACTAACAACTAACAACCATTTTCAAGCTAGGTGAATGTAATGGCATTTAGCAATTACAAAAGTATTAGTCAAGTTATTAAGAAATTTCAAATCAAGTATGTACAGGCTAACTTTATGCTGGAAGTTGAATTTCCAGTAAAAGACTCATTTAGAGAAGAGTTAGATTTGTTATTTACCGATGGAGTTGTTGATAATTCGGAAGATGCTATTTGTGAAAATTTAATTTATCCAGTTTTAAAGGAAGTTTGGAAACCTTACCGCAGTAAATTAACCCTTTGGAGCCATGAAACACTAATTTATGATGAAGATTTATCTGGTATTCCTGATTATATGGTAGCCCAGAGAAATCCCCTTGGAACTATTGTTTTTGATAAGCCTTATTTTTTAACGGTGGAGGCTAAACAAGATAAATTTGCAGAGGGTTGGGGTCAGTGTTTAGCGGAAATGATAGCGGTGCAGCGCATAAATGATAATTTTGAAAATGATGTTTTTGGGATTGTTTCTAATGGTAAAATATGGCAGTTTGGCAAGCTGAAGGCAGATGTTTTTACTAGAAATAAAAATTTGTATGTAATTCAAGATTTAGATAAGTTATTTGCGGCGGTAAATTATATTTTTCAGCAGTGTGAATTATATGTATAATTGGTATTGCATAATTATGATTTATCTCACGCAGAGGCGCTCCAGGCGCAGAGAGAATAACCAGAGCTGGCCTAATTTGAAGTTTTTGGTTCTGAATTGCGATCGCCTGGGTAATTTCCTTGGTAAAATGGCAGATGAGGGCACGGCGTAGGTAAGGTTATTCTATAATCCAATAGATTGTGGGTGTCCTAATTTGAAGTTTCTGGTTTTGAATTGCGATCGCCTGGGGACTTTCCTTGGTACCATGGCAGGTGAGGGCACGGCGTGGGTAAGGTCAAAACAAATTATCCCGTAGGGGCACGGCATCTACAATCTCTCGGGTTATAGAGTAATCTTACCCACGGCGTGCCCTTTGTGAGATGCCTCATTGGGGTAGCCTCCAGACTTAACAGGAGGCAGAGAGAGCCTCCTGAAAATTCATTACACAGTAGAACCTTGTAACCAGAGCTGCCCTAATTTGAAGTTTTTGGTTGTGAATTGCGATCGCCTGGTAACTCTCCTTGGTATCATGGCGGATAAGGACACGGCGTGGGTAAGGTTCGCCTGGGGACTTTCCTTGGTAACATGGCGGATAAGGGCACGGCGTGGGTAAGGTTCGCCTGGGGACTGTCCTTGGTAAAATGGCGGGTGAGGGCACGGCGTGGGTAAGGTTATTCTATTACCCAACAGATTGTAGATGCCGTGCCCCTACTCGTTCACTCCCTATTGTGTAATAAATAAAGTATAAAGGGCTACTTTCAAGTCCTCCCAACCCCGCAGGCAACGCGAAAACCGTTACTGTTGATGCTGTCGCGCCGAGCCCAACCGTTGAAGAAGCGGGACGCAGAGCGGCAGTCTTTAGGATAGTTGAACCAGGAACCGCCCCGCAGAACAGCCCTGCCAGTTTTTTGATCAAGATTATCATCGTCATCAAACCAAGCACTGCCATCTGTGGGCGCATTTTCATAGTTAGAATGCCAATCATCAAGACACCATTCCCACACATTGCCATGCATATCGTATAAACCAAAAGCGTTGGGTGGAAAATCTCCTACTGAATTGGTTTTTTGTAGATATTTTCCTTTGGGTTCGTTAGCAAAGGTATACCCGGCATCATAGTTTGCTAACTTGCCAGTAATTGTTTCGCCGAAATGAAACGGTGTAGTAGTACCAGCACGACAAGCATATTCCCATTTTGCTTCACTGGGGAGGCGATATTCTTGTCCTGTATGATTTGATAATCTGGCACAAAATTCAACGGCATCATACCAAGATACTTGCTCTACTGGTAGGTTATCACCTTTGAGGTACGATGGATCTGGTTCTAAGTCGCGCTTAACTTTGGGTAGTTTGGCTACGGCTTTCCACTGTGCCTGTGTTACTGGGTACTTCCCCATGAAGAAGGGCTGAATCGTCACTTCATGCTGGGGTTTTTCTGAGTCATATCCCTCCCCTTTTGGCGAACCCATCATAAATGTACCACCGGGGATAAAGACCATTTCTAAGGCGATATCCTCACCCAAATCTTCGGTGAAATATTGAGCTTGTTTGGTTTCTCGTTCGATGATTTCGCCACGACGGTTAACGGTGACAGTTTCAAACTCAAAGGACTCTAGCTTATCCAAAGATTGAACATCTTTAAATTCTCCTCTAGAAGAAAGAGCAATCATCGCATTTCTAACTAAATCTTCTCCCTCTTTATCTTGATTTCTTTGGGTTGCTGCTAAAGCCAAATCCAATCTCTCCAAAGGGTCTTGATTCGCTTCAATCCAACGCCAATAAGGACTTAATGAAGCTGTTATCCTCGCACTGCGACAAATTCCATCTGAACTCATTTCCTGCTCATAACCCCATTGCAGAAACAAGGTTAAATTTGAGTTTTCTTGCAGAAGTAATTGCCGTCCCTTATTATTATCCCCATTGTCAAAAAGCTTGATAATTTTGTCACAGAAATTACCATAATAGAAATACAAAACTTGAGGAGCAAGATAGTCAATTCCTCTTCCCTTCTGTAATTTACTCTCAGCATAGGTACGAGCAGGTTCGGGTAAAGTTACTCGCCAATCCGATGCAGTAGGGGATTTTTCCGCCATAGAAAACTTAAACAATTCCAATAAAGCTTTATTCCCACTTCTACCCCAAATTGCCCTAGCTAAATCCCGACTCAAACCACTGGGAAAGAAAGCCAGCAAAGGAAATATATCTTGCCCTTCTACTGATAACATTTCAAAGGAACGTTCTAAAGTTATCCGCAGACTCCTTTCTTTTCTTTCTTCAGGAGAGTAAGAACCAAGTATTTCTAATGGTTCAATGTCCAATTCTTCACACAGCTCTTTGATGGTAAATTGATTTTCTACCATATAGGATGCTGCTAATTTAATGGGTAAGGGATAACCATCGAGAAACTGCACCAACCGTTCAAAATCTTCTGCCAAGTCATCATCATCTCCCCATTGGGATTCTGATGGAGCATACTTTCTAAATATTTCTCTGGTTTCCGATGCTCCCATGCTCATCACTTCTTGTTGATGACAATAAAGAATATTCCTGGCTAGAGAATCACGGGAAGTTAACAACAATCTAAGATGGGGACATTGTTCTAACAGGGAGTTCAAAAAGTCAATTAATTCATCGGCTTCTTTCTCAATCAATTTATCCAAATCATCGAGTATCAAAAACACTCGACTATTTCTTAATTCTCTTTCTAAAGCAAAACTATTGAATTCCAGAATCTGTTTAACTTTGGTAATCAAAGTTCCTACAGAGTCAGTATCCCGCAAACTAATAAACCAAACTCCATCCTTGTAGCGATCGCGTTCATGTAACCACTGACCAATGGCATAGGCTAAGGCTGTTTTACCTATTCCTCCCATGCCATGAAGAGCTATACAATGTTTATCTGATTCTACCAGTATTTTAATTACTTGATGTATTTCTTTTCTACGTCCGACAAAGTTGGGATTATCTGGGGGAATATTAGTATTTGTCCACTGGGGATAGATAACTTGGTGAGAATCGGCTGGTTCTATAATTAGGGATTGATTGTGGGTATCTTGGGGTAATAATCGAAATTTGAAAGCCTCATCAAAATTAACTCCTTGCTGAAAAGTTTGGGAGTTAAACAACTTCTTTAATTTATCATCAAGTTTTACTGCATTACGACTTACTAGAAAACCATCAATCACTGAATCTTGATTGAATAATGCCTGATAAAGTCGTCGAGAAAAACATCTCGCTGCTACATCTAAAATTTTATCTTCAGCATTAATTGCAATTACATGGGATACCTCTGCTTTTACAAAAGCTTGAGCTAACTTTTCTGAATGACAAGCGTTCAACAATGCTAATTGACAAGGTGG
Organism: Calothrix sp. MO_192.B10; assembly: GCA_030065055.1. Lineage (GTDB taxonomy): Bacteria > Cyanobacteriota > Cyanobacteriia > Cyanobacteriales > Nostocaceae > Calothrix_A. The sequence goes on along the minus strand of JASJDS010000094.1, from coordinate 20,417 downwards.
TTGCTTTAGATTTGATAAAGCAATTTCCAACTCTTCTTCACTAAAAGAACGAGTCATTCCCACCTCATCTTCTAACACCAAAGCTGTACCATCCCCATCTCTCATCCCATGACCGATAAAATGAATAATCAATGGTTTGGTAGGATGAGACAGCACATCTTGTAGGGTTTGGGAAGTGGCGACTTTAACCACTATTTCCACTGCTATAGGATAGGATATATCCTCTAACACGGAAGCGATCGCATTAATCTCTGACTGGATAGATAAATTCTCTATTGGTAATAAATCTTCATTGAGTAGGGGTGCTGAAAACAAGATGAGAATTTGGTTACTGAAAGAATTATCTGGTTCAGGAACTGGTTCCAATCCTGGATTCAGGGGAACTTTTCCAGCTACTCTTGAGACAACCATGCTTGTATTTCCTCATCAGTAGCGGTGCTTAAATCCAGGGGAGGACGTTTTGGATGTGTTAACTTCCCTGCTGGTTCTATACCTTTCTCTCGCAACCTTCGCCGCCAATTAGCGATCGCCTGACCTACTTTGATGCCATAATCAATTAATTGGGCGGTTGCTGCTGCCCCTGAAACCACTGATGCTATCACCACTATATCGTCTACACCCAACACGCGATCGGTTGACTTCTGTAACTTAACTTTAGTTATCTGCAACGACGTTTGTAAAGATTCTATTTCATCTGGGGGGAGTGTGGATGAAATTGCTATGGTACAGAGAGGAATGTCACTCATTTATACCTCGAAAAGTTGTATTTTTGATCAATATTTACAGTTATTCAACATGATTGCTACATTTTTTTCTATTTTCTAACTTTTGGTAGATGTGCGATCGTGATTTGCTGATAATTATTTGCCATTTCCCAACCGATTTAGCTCCGTTCCCACTCCCCAATTAATTCCCATACCCAGCCTTCAACTTATCCGAAGGGTTTTTCTGGAGCAAAGAAACATTCATTCTGAACTTGCATCAGTTGCAATAATCAGGAGGCGGAGCCTCCAAATCCTAGTTACCAGGCTCAGCCTGGTAACCAGAACATAGAGCCTCTGGCTCTTATTGAGACTACTCCCTTCGGTGGTGTAAGATTACCTATCTCCTCTCCCTCTCTATCCTCTGCGTTCTCTGCGCCTCTGCGGTTTTTTTAATCAGCATCCGCAGGGTGGGCAGTGCCCACCTTACACTGGTGCAAGTTAAAATTCCCCTCGCCGGTGATTTCGCATTACCATAAAAATATTTGACTCTTTCTGGGAGGTGGGAAAATCCTCACCCCTAAGATATAAGTTAACAGGGTTGAACACCTGGGCAATTATCAACCATAATCGTAAAACTCAGATCCTTCTATTTCTAAAATTAGTACTGTGACAGAACCTGGAAGCTATAAAGATACGGTAAATCTCCCCAAGACTAAGTTTGATATGCGGGCGAATGCTATCAAGCGGGAACCCGAAATCCAGAAATTTTGGGAAGATAATAAAATTTACGATCGCCTTTCTCAAGAAAACCCGGGCGAATTATTTATACTACATGATGGGCCACCATATGCCAATGGTACTCTCCATCTGGGTCATGCTTTAAATAAAATCCTTAAAGATATTATTAACCGTTACCAGTTATTAAAAGGGCATAAGGTTCGTTATATCCCCGGTTGGGACTGTCATGGTTTACCCATTGAACTCAAGGTTCTGCAAAAAATGAAGTCCGCAGAACGACAAAATCTGAGCCCTTTGGGATTGCGACAGAAGGCGAAGGAATTTGCTCTGACAACAGTAGAGGAACAGCGGGAAAGCTTTAAACGCTATGGTGTTTGGGGTGATTGGGACAATCCTTATCTCACCCTGAAGCCGGAATATGAAGCGGCGCAAATCGGTGTTTTCGGGCAGATGGTGTTAAAGGGCTATATCTACCGGGGTTTAAAGCCGGTTCACTGGAGTCCCAGTTCGAGGACTGCTTTGGCGGAAGCGGAGTTGGAATATCCAGAGGGACATACTTCCCGCAGTATCTATGCTGCTTTCCCGGTGACTGGTTTGGGGGATGGTGTACCGCAGTTGGCGGAGTATTTGCCGGATTTGGCGGTGGCTGTGTGGACGACTACTCCCTGGACTATTCCCGGTAATTTGGCGGTGGCGGTGAATCCGGAGTTGAATTATGCGGTGGTGGAAGTCTCACGCAGAGACGCAGAGGCGCAGAGGTTTAAATACTTGATTGTTGCTGCTGATTTGGTGGAGAGTCTGGCTGAGACTTTGGGGTTGGAGTTACCGGTGAAAACTACGTTTAAGGGGCAAGATTTAGAACATTCAACTTATAAGCATCCTCTGTTTGATCGGGAGAGTCCGGTGGTTGTAGGTGGTGATTATATTACTACTGAGTCTGGTACGGGGTTGGTACATACGGCTCCGGGTCATGGTCAAGAAGACTACATTGTTGGTCAGCGTTACAAGTTGCCGATTCTGTCTCCTGTGGATGATGCTGGTAAGTTTACGGAGGAGGCGGGACGTTTTGCAGGGTTGAATGTCCTGGTGGATGGTAATCAGGGAATAATTGATGCTTTGACGGAGGAGGGTTCTTTGTTGAAGGAGGAACCCTATGTCCACAAGTATCCCTATGATTGGCGGACGAAGAAACCCACTATTTTTAGGGCGACGGAACAGTGGTTTGCTTCTGTGGCTGGTTTCCGGGAAGAGGCTCTGAAGGCTATTTCTTCGGTACAATGGATTCCGGCTCAGGGTGAAAACCGGATTACGCCAATGGTGGCGGAACGTTCTGATTGGTGTATTTCCCGTCAGCGCAGTTGGGGTGTGCCAATTCCGGTGTTTTACGATGAGGAAACGGGGGAACCGTTGCTGAATGAGGAAAGTATCAGCCACGTACAAGCTATTATTGCGGAAAAAGGTTCTGATGCTTGGTGGGAATTATCGGTAGAGGAATTGTTACCAGAAAGCTACCGCAATAATGGTAGGTCTTACCGTAAAGGTACGGATACTATGGATGTATGGTTTGATTCTGGTTCTTCTTGGGCATCCGTAGTTAAACAGCGTCCAGAATTGCGTTACCCTGCGGATATATACTTGGAAGGTTCGGATCAACATCGCGGTTGGTTCCAGTCAAGTCTGCTTACCAGTGTGGCTGTAAATGGAATTGCACCTTACAAGACTGTGTTAACCCACGGTTTTACCTTGGATGAGCAAGGACGGAAGCAGAGTAAGTCTTTGGGGAATATAGTTGATCCTAGGGTTGTCATCAACGGTGGGAAAAATCAGAAGCAAGAACCTCCCTATGGTGCTGATGTGCTGCGGTTGTGGGTATCTTCGGTAGATTACACCTCAGATGTACCCTTGGGTAAGAATATCCTCAAGCAAATGGCGGATGTGCGGCAAAAGATTCGCAATACCGCCCGGTTTTTGTTGGGTAATTTACATGATTTTGACCCCACCAAGGATGCAGTTCCCTTTGAAAAATTGCCGGAATTGGATCGGTATATGTTGCATCGGATGACGGAAGTCTTCAGTGATGTGACAAAAGCCTTTGATAATTACCAGTTCTTCCGCTTCTTCCAAACGGTGCAGAATTTCTGTGTGGTGGATTTATCCAACTTCTATTTGGATGCTGCTAAAGATAGACTATATATCAGCGCACCCGATGCCTTCCGTCGCCGCAGTTGTCAAACAGTATTACAGATTGCTTTAGAAAATATAGCACGAGCGATCGCACCTGTATTATGTCACATGGCGGAGGATATCTGGCAGTTTCTTCCCTATGAAACGCCCTATAAATCAGTGTTTGAAGCTGGTTGGGTGCAAATAGATGATAAATGGCAGAATCCAGAATTAGCTGTATCTTGGGAAAAATTACGGGACATCCGCACAGATGTAAATAAGGTATTGGAACAAGCGAGGGTAGAAAAACAAATTGGCTCTTCCTTGGAAGGGAAAGTTTTACTTTACGTGTCTGATGAGCAACTACGCTCTTCAGTAAAATTACTTGCTACCAACAGTAATGGTGTGGATGAACTGCGCTATCTCTTTATTACTTCCCAAGTAGAGGTATTAGATACACCTGGAAGATTGGAAGGGTTGAAATATAGCTTAGAGTCAGATGCTTGGGGAATTGGGGTAGTAGATGCAGAAGGGAAAAAATGCGATCGCTGTTGGAATTATTCTACCCATGTGGGAGAATCCGCAGAGCATCCCTTACTGTGTGAGCGTTGTGTTGATGCTTTAGCAGGAGAGTTTTAATTCTTTAGCTCAAGGGGGCAGTAGGGTGCAAGGCTTGTAGGGGTGCAAGGCTTGCGCCCAGGGGGCTGACTTTTCAGTTATGATGATTTATCAAGGGGGTAATCGCGTTGCTAAAAAATGGATAAAATCGAGCTAAGGGCGTAATATGGTGAAAGTCGGAATAGAAAAGTGATTAATTACCCTGGAAATGCGAGGAAGAACACGCATCACTGGTGCGCCAAGAGCGAAGATTTCAGCACTATCATTGACATCAATTTGACCACTGACGTGCTGACAAGCTGCTAAAGCTCGATCAAAACCCAAATCTGGCATTAGTTCGTGGGAGAATTCAAGGAAAGCATAAAGTTCCTCTGGTCGCTCCACAACAGGTAAACCTGTTTCAGTGTCTCGTTGTTCTCCCCGCATGGCAATCACAGCAATTTCTGAATAGGTATAAGTCATGCGAGCTAATTGATTAGAACTGAGAGCTTGGACATTGTTAACCCTATCTAGCGATGTCATTTCGGGATTGAGATGTAAGGCTTGGGCAAAAAGCGGCACTGGCGCAAAACTCGAATGTGCTGACTCGTGGCCGATATCCGAATCCCAATCCCAATCAATTCCTTCTTTTCGAGCCGTCGCCAGCCAAATCTGGCAGTCACTTGTTGAGGTTTTTCTCCAAGCAACCCCGTGATTGGGCATGGAGGAACAGGGAACAGCTCCCCAGAGAGACTTTTCTGGATGGGGACTCTCAGACAGAAGATCTAATCCTCCTTGTTTAGAGTAGTAGAGTGCCCAAGGTTGCACGTGTCGATGTCCGGTTAATATGTTGTGGATTTCACCCTCGCTGAATAAATCGAGGTACACGAACCGTTGCCGACGAGCATTTCTAGTGCGAAACTCACGTTCAAGCTGGGAGGGAAGTTCGTCAAGAAAGTTAACTACAGCTGATTCTTCAATTTCCGGATCTGAGAACAAGGTTACCGAAAGAGGCAAGTAATAATGCTGGTCAGCTAACCGTTCAGCCAAGTATGGGTAGAGTTCACCTGTTGAAAGAACAGGTGCATTATTCCAAGGTAATTTTTCTTCTTTAAGCTTCATGTATTAAAAATCAATTAATAAATATATGGCGATTATGGTACAGTATGCCGTCTACTCCCTTAGAACTTGAACGGGGAAACGGTTCAGTATCTCATTATACAGAGATTTAAACTCAGGAGTAGTGAGATGGTCACGAGTTCGGGGTTTCCTTGATGGAGGGACAAAGGAATCTAGAATTCTGCCTGGGTGGGCACTCATCAAGAACACCCGATCTGCTATGATGAGGGCTTCGCGAATATCGTGGGTGACTAACAGCACGGAACATCCCGAATTAGAAACGGCTTTGAGTAACAAGACTTGCATACTTTCTCTGGTGCGTTCGTCCAAAGCACCAAACGGTTCGTCCAGAAGCAACAGTTCTGGTTCGACAATCATCGTCCGAGCAAGGGCGACTCGTTGACGCATTCCGCCAGAGAGGGTTTTTGGATAGGCATCAGCAAAGTCAGTTAATCCTGTAAAATCCAACCAATTAGCCACTTTTTCCTGCTTGAGTCGCAAATTGGTGTCATTTAGTCCAAACTCAATATTTTCCCTCACGGTTAGCCAAGGAAAAACGCTATAGGACTGAAAAACTAGCCCCCGGCGCCGCTCTGGTGCTTTAATCCGCTCACCATGATAGAGAACTTCCCCTGAAGATGGTTTGTCTAGTCCGGCGGCCAACCTCAAAACCGTAGACTTACCACAGCCAGATGGACCTATAATCACAATAAATTCACCTTGATTTAGGGAAAAAGTGATGTTGGCTAAAGCTTGAACCTTGCGTAAATTACTACTTACAAAGCTTTTGGAAACATCTCGGAATTGTAACAAAACATCACCTATTTCTGGGTTCATTTCCATTGAAACATTTTAGAGGCTGTTACGCGAAAAAACAGATCAGTTAAAGCTCCTAACATCCCAACAAATAAAATTCCGGCAAATACTCTCTCTGTTTCCAAAAATCGCTGGGACTGAATGATAAAGTAACCCAAGCCGTTGTTTCCAGCCACGAGTTCCGCAAGTACTAGGTAAGACCAAGCCCAACCTGCTGAGATCCGCATATCATCCCAGATGGCTGGCATCGACCAGGGTAACACAATTCGATAGACAATTTGCCAGTTGGTTAAACCGAAAGTCCGACCACTCTCTATTAATTCATGGGGAACTGAGGCTGTATCAAAGGCGAATAGCAGAACCAGTTGAAATACTACACCTAACATGATAACTGCTATCTTCTGCTCAGTTCCAATCCCAAACCAAAGAATACAAAGGGGGACTAAGGCAGCAACAGGGAGATAGCGAGTAAAGCTAAACATGGGTTCAATTAGGCGCGATACCCAAGCAATCTGACTACTGAGAATTCCCAGTGGGAGTGCAATGATAACGGAAAGAAAAAAAGCACCACTCACTCTAAAAAGACTGGGGACAAATTGTTCTATAAGAAAGTTTACGGAGAAAAAAAGTTGTAGAAAGCTAGAACAAACCTTGCCTGGTGGTGGTAGGAATATGGGGTCGATAGTCCTTGTTGTATTTAACAAATACCAAAGAAATACTAAAGCCACAAAAGGGGTTATATTTAGTAATGTTGACTGGAATGATGACCTAAATTTAATTTTAAAAATATACTGTTTTAAAAGCGTAATAAAGTTATTCATTTTTCTTGATTTTATACAGTTATTGATTCTGGTAACTTTCCTCCGAATTAATTGTTGCTTTTTCCCAAACAGATATCTTCAAAACACCTCTGAATATTGTCAGGAAAGTTGTCTCTAATTTCTTCCAAAAAATACTGTCTGATGTCATTGAAACTCTCAGGATGGATATAAAAAATACCTTGCTTTTCTAGAATTTCTTTATCGTATTTATAGGCATTTAGTTTGCGGTCTACTTCTGAACGAGGAAGGTTAATAAAATAATCCTTGTCTCCCCAACGCAGATAACACTCTTTTTTATTTATACCTTGATGTATACAGAAGGTTTCGGATGCTTTACGGGGAATAAAGTAAATAGAAATTTTATTTTTAATAATTCCTTGTAAGTTATTTGCGATAACTTCCGGTATTCTGAAATTTCTTCCGTAGATATCTTGATTGTTAAGAATTAGGCTCTTCCGTTCGTTAGATATAAAGGTATTATTTAAAGAATTAATTAATTCATTTATTACCTCATCGTATTTTTTTTCTGCTTTGATATCTTCATGATGAAAACCGTAAACTAGGGAAATATTCCTGAGCATTTTTACAACTTTTTCTATAGTTTTTTTAGTTCTATCTTCGTAACAAAAGAAATACTGATAATTGATATTTTTATGCCTCATATTTTTATAAACTCTCTTGGCAAAATTAAAATCTATTAGTTCTAAGGGTTGTTCTGCACGAACCACTACCATATCTGAAGTGTTAGGTAGGTTAGCTTCATTGCTCATAACTTTTTTTGTGACTAGAAATCTAATCTTTTCGTTTCTAAATTTAAAAGTTTTTTCTGTGGGATTAAATAAAGTCCGTATACGATGAGTACTCCACTTCAGAGCTTCCCCAAGAATAGGAATCATTTTCAGTAAGTCAAGCAATGAATTTAAGAGGTTCAATATATTAGTTATTTGGCTCATCACTTCAAATTATAAATTAATTATTTTTAGTTAATTTTACCAGCACAAGAAACCAAGAAACCAAAAATTTAATGAGTTACCTTAATTGCTGAAGTAGGTTGGCACAAATAAATATAACTGGCAAGGGTCATAAACAGCTGAGGAGAGTGTCAAAATTAATTGGTAAAGGTTTCAGGCACTTTTACATTTCTTGACATAGTTATATTTATAGCCAACCACTTGCTTATCTATTTTGTAAAAGAGACAGACCCCTTCTCAACAAACTCAGTCGAAATAATCGACTTGCCATTGACCGGAACTTTGATAGCTTTAGCCTTCAACCAGATTTCTGAAGCCTGTTTCGCCACCTTAAAGATGGGTCCTGGATTCTCCTTTGTACCAAAGTATTCACGATTGCGGGCGAGTTCCGTAAACTTAGCACCACTGAGAACTTTTGCATACTTAGCCGCATCCAATTGGAAGAAAGGAGCCATAATTTGATTCGCTTCCTCTGGATTTTGCTGCCAATAGGCAATGGCTTTCAACACTACATCCACGATTTTCTGCACATCTTGGGGTGAATTCTTAACCACATCCTGATTAAACGCCAGACAATCCACAATCAAGTTGGGATATTTCTTCGTTGATGCCAGAATATACCCATCTCCTTCCTCGCGGGCTTTAGTCAGCCAAGGTTCCCAGATAACCGCAGCATCCACCTGTCCCGCAAGAAACGCAGCACCTCCCTCAGCAGTTTTCATATCGAAAGTTTTCAAGTCGTCTAGACTCATGCCATTTTGCTGCAACAAAGCCCGAAGGAAAAACTCACTGGGTAACCCCCTTTGAAAGGCAACCTTTTTCCCCCGCAGATCCTGAAAACTCTTAATCGACTTTTTGGCAACAATTCCATCGCCACCTACAGATTCATCGATCGCCATGACTATTTTCATTTCCAAGCGATTGCCAGCCGATAGGACAAAATAGTCAACTGGTGCAGCCAAAGCATCAACCTTTCCTGATTTTAGGGCGCTATTACGTTCGGCTAGCCCCGTAATAACGGTCAATTCTGGCTTAATGCCTACCTCCTGAAAAAAACCCTTTTCCTGGGCGAGGTAGAGAGGACCAAAACCCACCCAAGGTCCTAAGCCAATGCGATAAACTTTTTGAGTAGACTGCTGCGGTTGGCATCCTGAAACCACAGAAAAGACGGCAACGGTAATAGTCAACATTACTATAAAGATTTTTTTCTTAAAGATTCTGTGTCTCATAACTTTCTGGTAATCTCGCTATTGGTTAATTTGAGTCAAATGAATTTCAGCCCGTTGTTGGCGAGGGTCATCTTTAGGAATTTCAGGAATTAAACTAGAGTAGCCTTTACCCTCAGGAATAATTTGATTTTTGAGACCAAGATTCTCCAGATATTTCTCAACCGCATGAGCCCTCTGCCAGCTAAGGAAATCGTTGTAATCTTTACCGCCAGTTCTAGAGGCATGACCAATCACTCTCACAACCATATTTTCAGAGGATGTTTGTTGAATCTTATTAGCTAGCTGCTGGAGATTTTTTTTATTTTGATCAGTTAATGTCGAAGACCCACTGAAAGTGAAGTATACAGTTATTTTATTGGAACTTAGGTCGAACTCGGTAATGGGCTTGCTAGGGAGAGTTATAGGAGGAGTTCTAGGAATACCAATGCCAACAATCTCTTCAACAGGTTTGAATTTGCAAATCCTTCTGAATTGCTCCCATTTCTCCATAATTTTACAGTCAGATTTGTGAATTGCTACAGTTTTTTGAATTGGCGAGGCAGTAAAAAACTCTTTAGGCTTTTTAGGGTCTTTCTGTATTTTGCCTGAGAATCTCAGCAACTTTCCAAAGTCTTTGATCTGATCCTCTAGCGCCCCTTTAGTCAACCAATTATTGGCTTCTAGTGCTGTAAAAAAGTGAATCCCTTTATAAACATTCTCCGCCTCCTGAAACGATAATTCTGTGTCATCCTTTGAAATTTGTTTTTTCATTAGCGAGGGTTTCAAGAGATATTTGTTAATGTGAGCGTAGTAAACTTCCAGAAATTTAGAAACTTTCTTAGGTTGCTTTTTGAGCAATGGTTTGGAGACGACTAGCACATCTATGATTGCTTTTGGTGTATTTTCAGTGGAGAGGAGTACCTTGTACCCCGCCTTCCGAGCTTGAGTAATGAATGGCTCAAAAAGAACAGCAAGCACCACATTTGGGTCATTTTTCAAGCTCTTCCAAGTTTCTTTAATACTTTCCTGCTCCAAAATTTCAAAATCTGTCAACTCAAACTCTTTATCAAATTTGTAGTCTAAGAAGTGAACTAGGAACTCAAGGGGGTTATTTTTGGTAAAGGCAATTTTCAACTTCCGCCCCTTTGAATGCTCCTTTTTAGCTAGCTTACGCAAAGCCTCCAAAGACTCCAAGCTAGGATACTTCAAAGACTTCAAACTAGGATACTTCACTGTGTTTACTACTACTGCATCGGCTCCTGTGGTGCGGTCAATCAACCCCACAATTTTTCCCTTTGGCTTGTGCTGTATTACCTGATCCAAGCTAGTGACTATTAATTGAGCTTCCCCATTATCCAAAAGCCTAGCGCGTTTCTCGTTATTGGATTCATGCTTGAACTCTAGGCTGATCCCTTCGTTTTCAAGAGCTTTCTTGAACTCTGGATTGCGGAAGGTACTAAAACCACTGAATGGGTTTCCTAACATCACCCACTCCTTGTTGGGATTTCCTACCTTGGAGAGTTGCTCTTTATGACGATCATATATTTCATAAAATACGGGTATAGTTGCGACAGTAGTTAGAAACAAGCTAAGAATTACTATTTTTGGATGATCACTCCAGGCTTTCCAACTCATAATAAAATAATAAATTGCGAGATATTATCAAGGTATTCACATCTTGCACCACAAAATTATTGTTCAAATTAGAGTTACCAAACCCTTAATTTTTCATAGGTGCGGCATAGCCCTACTTAGGCACTTGCTCTGATTGAGAAGGTGCAAGATATTTCTATAGGAAATTGAATTCGGCTACATGGGAAAAATTGGTATAGAAAAAGAGTGAGTGCTACACCACAACTATCCCCAAGTTTGAAAATTTAGGAGACGGTTATAGTACGTAGTTCTTGTGACTAAGGTTTCCACCTTGGTCAACTACATCTAACTATTATTACGGAAAAAACTACGATTTTGCGCTCGCGTTTTCTAAAATTAACAATATGGTAGCTTTAATAACATGATAACTTCACCCTGCTAATTGGAGCTGACTTTTCAGGATATTGTGAAGTTCCCCCATTCATTTGTGTTATGAGGTTTCAAAGCCTGACTGAGCTTAAATATTTTATATTTGAGATGCTCTTAACTTGCACATTTTATAACCCTTATGTAGCAGGGATTTTAGCCAAACAAGAATGCAGGTGTTAGTTTCATTCGTTGGGAGGGGATTTAATAATGCATGAATGCGTGACTTCCCCTCCTAGGGCGCTCATATCTTGCACCTCCACCCTAGAAGGATACTGTTGGTCATTCAGGGGTGACACCCCTGAATGACCAAAAAATAGGGATTTGAGGAGTGCGATCGCACTCTTGTTAACAACTCAAAATCCCTATTAATTCGTTGGGATGAGGGGTCAAACCTACCATTCGCCAACAGTATCCTAGAAGGGTGAGGCTATACAAACAAAGCCCCGAAGTTTGGCGGGACGGAAACTGACACCGCCAACTTCTCTCTGCCTACGCAGGCTAAAAAACCTAATTTTTCGTGTTACTGATAAAAATATATGTTTATTAACCACATAATAAATCAGTATTAATACTTTGGTGTAAGATGTCAGGATGCTCCCATACCTATAATTTTCAAATCCTATTTTCTTTCTACACCGGCTGGCACTTACCAGCCCTAATTAATCCTACACGACGAGCGGTAAGCGAAGCTATGCCGTAGGCTTATCGCTTCTCCCTGGGAAACAAAAGGTCCCCATTTCTCCGTCACTTCCTCGGTTTGATTTTCCTCCTGTAATTCCTGATTGGGGATAATGTAGCAATTACCACCAGAGCGTTTAACAATATACCAAGATTCTGGATTATTCATCGGATTTTGTGGAGCAGGGAGAGTGTGGGGAGTGTGGGAAGTGTGGGAAGCAGGGGAAGCGGAGGGAGATATTATTTCTTAGCTCTTTCCCTCCTTCACTCCTTCACTCCTTCACTCCTTCACTCCTTCACTCCTTCACTCCTTCACTCCTTCACTCCCTCCTCATCATTTCTTACCGTTCTTCCCGCTACCAGTGCTAACAGTCTGATCATCAACAGTAAGAATGCGTTCAGCAACCTTGTCTGGTACTTCTTGGAGATGGTCAAATTCCCAATCAAAGGAACCAACTCCTAAAGTTTGCGATCGCAATTCTACTATAAAGGTTTGCATTTCTGCTTGGGGTAAGTAGGCGGTGAGATGATCCCAACCTTGCCAGTCATGTATGCCTTCGTAGCCTAAAATTTGCCCTCTTCTACCACTCAATAGTTGCATTACCTTGGAAGTAAATTCATTGGGAGTAGTAACTTGTAAACGGACAATTGGTTCTAGAAGGGTGGGATTACCTTGGGGTAGTCCTTCTTGCATGGCCAGCCGAGCTGCTAGTTTAAAGGCTTGTTCGGAACTATCAACGCTATGGTAAGAACCATTGGTGAGGGTAACAGCCACATCCACTACGGGGAAGCCCAAGGGACCATGTGCTAAAAATTCTCTTACCCCGGTTTCTACTCCGGGAATATACTGTTTGGGAACTACTCCCCCAACAATAGTTTCGCTAAAGTTAAAGCCTTCACCACGGGATAGGGGTTGAATGTCTAGGTAAACATCGCCAAACTGCCCATGTCCCCCACTTTGATGCTTATAACGCCCGTGAACTGAGGAAATTGGTTTGCGGATGGTTTCTTTGTAGGGCACTTGGGGTAAGTGGGTTGTCATTGGTAAGTTATACTTGTTCCGCAGGCGATCGAGGGTCACTTGCAGGTGAATTTCCCCTTGTCCCCACAGAATCACTTCGTGGGTATCCCCATGTTGCTCCCAAGCCAGGGAAGGATCTTCTTCTAGCAGTTTAGTTATGGCACTGCTGAGTTTAACTTCATCATTGCGCTTTTCCGGGGTAATTGCTAGGGCATAAACTGGTTCTAGTTGCTTTGCCTTGGGTAATTCTACTTGGGAGTCTTGTTGCAAAGTATCGCCAGTATTAATACCTTCCATGCGACTCAGAGCAATAATTTCCCCGGCACCAGCTTCCCTGACCGATTTCATTTGTTGCCCCATCAGGCGATATAAACCGCCAGGACGCAAACCGTTGAGGTTCATCCCATCAGTTAATTTACCCTGCCAAACTCTGACTAAAGATAGTTTGCCACCTTGGGGTGTATAAAAAGTTTTGAGTACCTGGGCTAATGGTTGATTACCTTTTTGTTCACTCAAACGGTGTTTTGTTGTGGTTTCTGGTTCTGGTGCTTCTCTTAACAATGCATCTAATAGGGGTCTAACACCATAATCCTGCTCGGCAGCACCAAAGAATACGGGTACAACTAAATCTGCACCCAATTCCATTTTTAAATCTTTGAGGATTTCTTCTTGGGGAGGTTCAATATCTTCTAAAAGTTCTTCCAGTAAATGGTCGTCAAAATCTGCTAAGGCTTCTAGCATTTCTGCCCTAGCAATGTGCTCTTCTTCTTTAAGTTCTTCGGGGAAGGGAATTGGGTCAGCAGGTGCCCCATCATGATAATGATATGCCTGTTCGCTAACTAAATCAATAAAACCAATTAGCTGTTCGTTTTGCATAATTGGGTATTGATGAGCCACCAATGGACGGCTGGAAACTGCCTTCAAGGCGTGTAAAGTTTCCAAAACATGAATATTTGCCCGATCCATCTTATTCACAAAGACCATGTGGGGAATTTCCCAATCGTCTAGGAATTTAAATAGGGGGGCAAGGGTGAGGACGCGCTCGTTGATGGGTTCGCAAACCACAATTGCTGCATCCACGCCAATCAAGGCATTGTAAGTCTCTTGGGCAAATTCGACACTTCCAGGACAATCGATAAATGTAAAGTGGGTGTCATTATACTCAGTGTAGGCTGTGCTAATTTCTACACTCATGTGGCGATCGCGTGCTTCTGTGGCACTATCTCCCACTGTGTTACCATCTTTGACGCTGCCTTTGCGGGAAATTGCTCCCGTGACGGATAATAAACTCTCTAGTAATGAAGTCTTACCACTTAAATATGGACCGACAATTGCAACATTTCGCGAACCCGATTTGACTTTTTCGTTCATAAAACCTCCCTTGCGTTTAGCTACGCCTAGTTATGTGACAACAGCACTCAGCACTCAGCATTCAGGGATTTAACTATTTTTTCGGTTGTAGGTCTATTTTCTTAGCTGGTGGCCGATCGCTTTTTGTTTATCCAGAGCGGTTAAGGATCAAAATTTGTGATTAGACAGAATTATCTCGCCCTTAAGTTGAGATTAACTCTTCTTTAATCACCACAGCAAAGAATCGTATTTTGTTGTAAGATTTAGGTCGAAAAATTTTAAGTAATACGAATTTTTATAGAAAATATTGAAGTTTAATGAATAATTTGCAACCTTAGCTATAGGTTTGTGAATCAAAATTTACTAAAACTGTTGCGATCCCTATAGAAAATCAATGTCAATATTCTTGTTTCACCATCGCCCATCCATACTAGTACGACTTGGCGCGAACAAAATACCTATTAATCAGCCACAAAAAGCTGATATTTCCAGCTTTTCCCCTTTGTGTCTGTTGTCTCCCAACTTCTACCTTTTGGTGCTAGTGAGTTTAATTATCGGTAGTGGGAGCATCTTTTATGGTTCTCCTAGCCTTGCTCAACAAGAGAACCCTAGTTTACCCACGGTGTCTACCGACCAAGAAAATCAAACTAAAGCCCCAACTGCCACAGACTTTTACAATCAAGGGTTACAATTTATTCAAGCTGGGAGAACTCAAGATGCCATCAACTCGTTTAGTCAAGCTACCCAGTTAGATCCCCGTTTAGCCCCAGCACATTACAATTTGGGTTTAGCACTCAGACAATTCGGGCAATTACAACCAGCAGCCAATGCTTTTTACCAAGCTACCCAAGCAGATCCCAAGTTTGCCCTTGCCTTCGCGAATTTAGGGGGTACCTTATTAGAAGGAAATAACTTTTACCAGGCTAATAATTACTTGCAACGAGCCTTAAAAATCAATCCCAAACTGGGAGTAGCCCATTACAATTTGGGATTACTGCGAGAAATTGAGGGAGATTGCCAACGGGCAATTTCTGCCTTTAAACAGGCGATGAAATATAGTAAAAATGCCCCTGAGCCAGCCTATCATATGGGAACTTGTTATTTAAAACAAAGGAGAACAAATCGAGCTAAAAAAGCTTTTGAGCGGGCAGTTAAAATTAATCCTCGATATCCCGAAGCACACTATCAGTTGGGATCGATATTTTTCAATCAAGGTAAGTATGACAAGGCGTTGGCAGCATTTCGCCAATCAGCCCAAGCCAACTCCAATTATGCCAATGCCTATTATGCTGCTGGGTTAACTTTCATGCGATTACGGCAATATCCCCAAGCCGCCCAAGTCTTCCGGTATGCCTGGGATTTATACCGGGTACAAGGCAATCAACAGTGGCAAAACAATGCAGAACAAATGTTGCAACAAGCACAACAACTAAATTCCCAACCTCGTTGATGGTTGATAGTTGTTAGTTGTTAGTTGTTAGTTGGTAGTTGGTGGTTGACGGTTGACGGTTGACGGTTGACAGTCTTTAATTCATCACTCCTTCACTCCTTCACTCCTTCCCTCCTTCACTCCTTCACTCCTTCACTCCTTCACTCCTTCCCTCCTTCCCTCCTCATCTCCTATGGTCAACAAGAGTCCTCTTTTTGCATTTAAGATAGGATTATGGTTCGACTAGCTGGTGTGGTCACAAGTAGTTCTCAATTGGCATAGGATATCTATGAACAAGCGCCTCAAAAGTAGATTTTTATTTTGCGATCGCTGGTTGGATCGGCGAGCAATCGTCCGTAATATGGAGGCTTTCCAAGATTTAATTGTCATTGTCCTGTGTTTGGGACTATTTGCCGTCATGCTGGTGCAATTATGGGGGATATTTGTCGCCCTTTCCCAATCCTCTGATTATCAACAAGTGACTGCAAAAATCCTGTTTATCTTGATTTTGGTAGAGTTGTTCCGGCTGTTGATGGTTTACTTACAGGAACATAGCATTTCTGTGGGTGTGGCGGTGGAAGTCACGGTTGTATCGGTGTTGCGAGAAGTCATCGTTCACGGTGCCCTAGATATTTCTTGGATCAAAGTTGCATCTATTTGCGGTTTACTCGTGATTTTAGGGGGATTGTTGTTAGTGTGTGCCAAAACTCCCCATATGGATTGTATGAGTGCTAACACTAAGTTTTGCCCTTTGATTCATGGAGAGGAGTTTCATCCCCAAAATCACCAGGGAGAATTGTCACGACATTCTTGAGTGAGGAGTTGTTAGTTGTTAGTTGATAGTTGGTGGTTGTTAGTTGTTAGTTGGTGGTTGACGGTTGACAGCTTAGATGTGGGAGTTGCACTTGAGATATTTTCTCGTAGGAGGATGACTTGAAAGTAGGGAGTTCGGAGGGAAGGAGTTCGGAGGGAAGGAGTGAGGGAGTAGGGGCGCATTGCGTGCGCCCTTGAGGAGTTAGTCATAAAGCATTTTCATCCTTGGTTGTGAGATTTTCTCGTAGGAGGATGACTTGAAAGTAGGGAGTTCGGAGGGAAAGAGTTCGGAGGGAAGGAGTTCATTTTGACTTTTGAATGAATGACTTTTGACTTCCGCATTGGCGTAGCCGCCCTGTAAGGGCTAGCGGTTGACCAAAAAATAAACTGGATACAAGCCCCCGGATTCATCCGTGGAGAGTCAAAAATGTTTTCCTTATTTCAAGCCCCTCGATTCATCGATGGGGTCATACTTTTGACTTTTGAATGAATGACTTTTGACTTCCGCGAAGCGGTTGACTGCCTTCTGCCTTTTACTATACATTCCTGACAAAAGCCAATCCACTATACAACTGAAAAGCTGGGTCCCAGGGAGTTGCTTCCCTACGAAATAGGTGCATATGGGGGGGAATTTGATCTAACACCTCTGTTTGCTCCAGAACCGTTTCTGCAAAGGTTGTAAACTCAGACCAAACTTTGCCTGGGGGTAATTGCTTTTCGATCCACCCTAGCAAACTATTCCAATTAATTCTGATGGTATTCTGGCTAGCTTGGGGGGCTAATGCTACCCCTTGCTGGAATTCATAGCCATTATCGTAAATTCTTAAAATACAACGCCGACTGGGTAAATGTAAGTCACAAAAGTGAAAGTAGTCTTGGATTTGGGTTTTGCGTTCCAGTTTTCCCCGCACATCCCGATCCACAACTTCTTCAAATATAGGTATTAACCCTATTACTCTTTGTGTAACTTCTGACCAGTCAAAATTCAGGGAACCCATTTGATTGGATGCATTGCGACAAACTACAGTCCCTTGGGAAAGGGATTCAGCAAAATAATGGACTTGAAACACCTGAATTTTTTGTATATCAGCCAATTTTGCCCAAAAACAGGAAATACCTGCATTTTGCAGTTGTTTGCCGTAGTATTGTAATTCTGCCATTCCTCCACTGCGATACACCCGCCAACCCCGACTAGGTATAATTAGTCGCGCACTATAGGGGTCTATTTGCATAATTTGAGCAAATTTAGGAGCAACTTGGCTTTTGGTTTCGCTGCTAATTGGTTCTAAGACTAGTACTCCGGTTTCTGCATTGCAGGGGTTAGCTTTGATTTGAGCAATGGCTTGTTTGGTTTCTTCTTCCTTGATATCTTGTAGCCTTTTTACTCCTTGACGAGCTTGAGACAATATCTTGGAGTTAGTAGTGCTGCGTAGTAGCTGAAGATACATCTTTTCCGCATCTTGGTGTTTCCCAGATACTTCCTGTAGCTTTCCTAGATAAAATTGTACCCAAGGATTTTCAGGGGATTCTTTGAGTAATTTTTTGATTAACTTGGCAGCAGTACGATAGTCTTGGCTGGCGAAAGCAGTGGCAACTTGCTCAATCATAAATAAATTTATAGAAATTAACTTAAGTGCATTGACATTGGTGAGTGAAACCAGACTGCTCATAATTCATTAAGCATATTCTGGTATCCTAGTGTAACTTAATGCACTTACTTTTCAGCGATTGATTCTAATAAAGTTGCTACCACAGATACAGCTACTATGGGGGCAGTAAACGCTCGCAAGATACGTTTCCCTAGGGACACAGACTTAAATCCATTGGCGATGGCAAATGCTATTTCTGCCTCTGTCCACCCCCCTTCTGGTCCTATGGCAATGGCAATTTCACCGGGAGGAGAAACTTCGGCAATAATATTTGTTAAGTGAGGATAATTACCGCGACCCTCACACAAATAACGGTAATTTGCAGTAGTCTCTAATACTATCTTCTGAAAAGCTACTGGTTCTAAAATTGTGGGGATACAAGCTCGTTCTGATTGTTCTGCTGCTTCTTGGGCAATTCTACGCCAGCGTTGCAGTTTTTGCGGACTGGGTTTGAGCAAGGTGCGATCGCTCAATACTGGGGCAATACAAGTTACACCTAATTCCGTAGAACAACGGACTACTTCATCAAAAGAATTTCCCTTAGGTAAAGCTGCCATTAGGGTAATAGCTATTGGTAGTTCAGTTTCTACACTCACAGACTCAATGATTTGTGCCGTTTCACTTGCTAGTTGTGCCAACCACCATTTTCCCATACCATCCATGACAATCAAGCGATCGCCTGATTGTAAACGTAGCACCCGATACAAGTAATGCTGTTGTGGGGATGTGAGGGTAATTTGCCCATTGTGAATTTGGGAGTGAGCGATCGCTATCCGTTGCAGTTGCGCCATAGAATGGGAAAAGGGTGAAGTAAGTAATAAGTATTTTGGCTTGACCAGACATTTTGTCGTTCACCCCGTAGGGGCACGGCATCAGCAAGATAATTTGATACACCAAAAGATTGTAGATGCCGTGCCCTTGCGAGGAATGTATGTGTCGCAAACATTATTTGAATTGGTATTATGTGAATTGAGAAAAAATAATAGATCAACATCATGGGTAGATAAGTAGGGGCACGGCATCAGCAAGATAATTTGATACACCAAAAGATTGTGGATGCCGTGCCCTTGCGAGGAATGTATGTGTTGCAAACATTATTTGAATTGGTATTATGTGAATTTAGCCAACCTACCTTTTTTGTAACTATTCAGTC
Organism: Calothrix sp. MO_192.B10; assembly: GCA_030065055.1. GTDB lineage: Bacteria > Cyanobacteriota > Cyanobacteriia > Cyanobacteriales > Nostocaceae > Calothrix_A. The sequence continues at coordinate 1,165 of JASJDS010000094.1, read as the reverse complement.
GTCTTGAGAGGACTTTTGCTATGAGACTGGGATTTCAATCCTAGTCGGATTATCGGGTTATGCGATCGCAAAAAACCAACAACAAACTATATTGTATTTAGGGTAATTTAAAAAACAAAAAATGAAACCCCCAACAAGTGCTACTAGGGAAGTAAGCTACTGGCTGGCGTTAAAATTAAACCGCCTTGCCGTTCAAAGCATTAGATTGAGATAATCTGGATTTCTGTTACTCTGTGCATTGGTTTGGTTGGCTTTTCAGTGGTGATTAGTTCATCTGCTTTAATTTGCAAGGCAGCTGCAACATGAAGTGCATCCATTGCAGCTAAACCGTAAGTACAGGCAAGTTGATAACTATCATGTATAATTTTCTCCAAATCAGTTGCCCAGTGAGTAACAGCACTAAAAAATGTTTCGTAAAATTCTGTCTCGTCTCGTTGCTGGTTAAAAATTGCTTTAGGCAACACTTCAAGCTGAACGAAGCGACTTGAGGCAAACTCCCTATTTTCAGCACTGAGAATCTGATTAGCTTTGATGCTGACTGAATCAATTCCACGGAAAGCGGTGATAAGTACACCAGAGTCGATGTAAGTCTTCTTACGACTCACGGTATCCACCCCGACGTGCAGCAAGTTCTTGTTCTATTTCTTCTTCATTCAGTAATTTTAATCCAGAAGCGATCGCTCTTTGTCGAATTGACCACAACTTTTTGCCTAAGGGTGTTTGTGGCACAAAATCAGATTCGGGGGTTATTGTTTCTGAATCAGATTTAAGTAGCTCAACAAACTCTAAAACCTTTTGTTGCTTTTGCGGTGTGAGTTCTCGCCATTTTTCAAGTAATTGTTCTTCTGTACCCATAAATTCTTCGCTGTTGAATTATGCTTCTATTTTAGTAGCAGGTTTCATCTGTTAAACCAACCTTGAAGCTAACATTAGGAATTTTGCAACAGAAAATTTCGGGGAGCATCCCAATTTTTCAAAAATATGCGGTAGTGGGAGCCGGAAAGCTCCCTTGATATAAATATCTTGTTGACACTCTCCGGGCTAAAGCCAGGTCGATTCTTAAAGCATCACTGCCTTAATATCCTGATATCTCAGGTTCCCAGGCTCAACACGTTTGCCACAAGGGCGTGCTGATATCTCCTCGGTGGTTCTTTCGGGCGTAAAC